>JALWSW010000040.1:0-2036 GCA_027080125.1 Campylobacterales bacterium
ATATGGACTCGGAGCGACCGAAGGGGTTCTTCTGATTGGTGATAAAAGCAAAACAATCAGCATAACATGCGATAAAACGGTTTCCGCGTTGATACCGTCTGTTCACTATTTGCCTGTTGATGAGATTTTTTTTCTGCGGCTTGAATATTCGGCTCAGGAAATAGACGATACATTTAAAGAGAATGACAAACCACAGGTCATAAACTGCCTGTTCTCTATTGAGTAGTTTTCAAATTAAAGCGCAAAACGGCGTTTGTTCAATTTGACAAAACGGTCAAATTCCATTAACTTGAAATACGGTTGTGATGCTATCGAATCAGCTTTAATAGTGGAGCGAAAAAAGATATAAACGGAAGCGGAATCAATCGGTATTCCGACATTAAGGTTTCGGATGCAGACGATAAAGCTCCGATGGCTGAGAAAGGTATATTTCCGAAAGAATTTTATATAGTTTATACAGCTTGAATTATGTTATTGAAATAGGCAGGGGTATATAAGATGAAAATAAATCCGAAGGTGTTTGGGTCCGTTTTTGGATTGCTTGCATTTTTGATTGTGAATATAAGTTATACATACAAGGGATTTTATATAAGTCTTGAATACATCAAAGATGTTGTTATTTTTACCATAATATTTTATGTTGCAGGGGCTATAACGGCTATGATCATAAACAGTTTTTACAAACCGCCTAAAACGGAAGATAGTGAAGAGCAAAATAACTCAAACTGAAAAAGAACAGCTCATAAAGGCGCTGCTTCCGAGAATTGAACGCATGGTTGATCATACGATAAGATATTTTCCCGACGGTATGGAAAAGAAGGATTTTGTTCAGATTGGAGCTATCGGAGCGCTAAAATCGCTCGAGAAATATGATGAGAGCAAAAAGATTCCGCTGGCTCAATATGCGCTTATGAGAGCAAGAGGGGAAATCCTGGATGAATACAGAAAACTTATGCCGCATTCCAGAAATTCATGGAAAAATCAAAAAAAGATCGAACAGGCGGTAAAAGAGCTGAAAGATGCATTTATAGAACCCACATATAAGGCAATAGCGGAGAAAATCGGATGTTCGGAAAAAAAACTTCGCAAGATGATAAGCCAGCTCGGAGCAATTCAGTTTTTTTCGTATGAACAGTTCGGAAATTCGGAGATAGTGGGTGATGCTGAAAAAACTCCGTTTAAGATTGTCGAAAAACGTCTTCTTTTAAAACGGCTATCTGATGCCATAAAGCAGCTAAGCAAAACTGAACAGATTGTGCTTTCGCTTTATTATGAAGAGATGCTTGGATTAAAGGATATAGGAAGGATATTGGATATCTCCGAGTCAAGGGTGTGTCAGATAAAAAATGGCGTAATTCTTAAATTAAGAAGCAACTTCAACGATTTAAGATAGATTTGCTTTAACAAACAATGACTGAACGGGCTCTTTATGTTTTTTTCCAGATATAAGCAATGATTTCAGCAACCGCTTTGTAAAATTTTTCCGGAATCTCTTTGTCGATGTTGCAAAACCGATACATAGCCCTTACAAGCGGAGGATTCTCGACAATCGGAACATCGTTTTTTTCTGCTATTTCCTTGATTTTAAGCGCCACCGAATCGACGCCTTTTGCAACAACAATCGGAGCATTGGTTTTTTGAGCTTCATATTTTAGGGCAATTGCAAAATGTGTAGGGTTTGTTATCACAACGGTTGCATCTTTGACTGCAGCCATCATACGTTTTTTTGCCATTTCCCGTTGAAGCCTTCTTATTCGTGCCCTTACCAGCGGATCACCTTCCATCTGCCTGAGCTCCTCTTTAACCTCAAATTTGCTCATCCTCTGATTTTTCATATAGACATATCTCTGAAAAAAGAAATCTATAATTGCAAGCAAAAGGATAAGCAGGACGAGATAGAGCATAAGGTTCCACAGGGCTGAAAGCAGATGATAGAACGACTGTCTTAGTGAGTCGGAAACCAATTCCGGCGCAGCTGCAATTTCGCTTTTTATTCCCAGAGGGCCAGCAAAATCGAGAATATAATCTCCTTCTTT
>JALWSW010000040.1:2046-8342 GCA_027080125.1 Campylobacterales bacterium
AGATAAGCAACATATAGTATTATTACAATTTTCAAAACCGATTTTACCATCTCCCCTAATGCCTTTACGGAGAACATATTTTTTAAACCGTTAACGGGATTTAGTTTATCGAGTTTGAACTCAAGCGGTTTTGTGGTAAAAAGAAATCCGAATTGGACCACGTTTGAAAAGATTGATACAATAAGCAGTACGATCATAAATGGCGCTACAAGACTCATAAAGATAGAAAGAATATCCCTGAAAAGCAAGACTGTATTGGAAATATTAAATTCAAAAGGTTTCATGCCGTAATAGTGACGCATCATCAACAAGCTATCTGATATCATAGAGCTATATTTAAAATAGAATAACAGAACCGCACTCAAAAGTACAATAGCACCTGAAAGTTCAATGCTTTTGGCTATCTGCCCTTTTTTTCTTGCTTCTCTTAGTTTTTTTGGGGTGGCTTGTTCAGTCTTTTCTTCCTCAGCCATTAAACAATCTCATAAGGTGGATAAGGTTTTGATGAAATACAGCATAATAATCAGATAAGGCGTAGCCAATGAAGGAAAAACTTACGCCAAGCACCATAAATCCGACTGCTATTTTTATCGGAAAACCTACAAACAGAATGTTTATCTGTGGCATTGTGCGTGATAATATGGCAAATGATGTGCTGACCAAAAGCATCGAAACTATGCCGGGCATTCCTATTTTGGCGGCAATAATAAAAAGTTGTGAAACAAAATAGATAAGCTCATTCAGGAACTGCTGGTTCATGTTTATTGCCCCCCAGCCGATAACGCTGAAACTCTGATAAATCCCCTCAATAAACCAGTAATGACCGTCAATGGCAAGAAAAACAAGAATTGCAAATATCCCCTCAAACTCAGCCAACAGAGAGATTTGAATGCTGTTTTGAGAAATAACGTTTGCAAGAGAAAGACCCATTAAATAGCCCAGCAGCTCACCTGCCATCTGAACGGCAGACCAGATTATATGAATAAAAAATGCAATAAAAGCTGCAATTATAAGTTGTTTAACGGCAAAAAGTATAACATCAACAACATTGTTCAGAACAGGCGGAGCTATTTTGCCGGACATCGATAAAAAAACAGAAACCGAAAAAAGCAGAGAAAACGCAATTTTGACCTGAGGCGGTATCAGCAGACTGCCAAAAATCGGAGCAACTGATATAACCGTTAAAATTCTGATAAAAATAGCTAAAAAAAGCCAAAACTGAACAAGGTTTATATGAAAAATATCCATTTCTATCCTATGAGAGTAGGTATTGATTCATACAATTTGATTGTGTAGCTGACTATCTGATTGAGCATCCAGGGCGCAAGCAGCACCAATATGATGATTACAGCAATTATCTTTGGAATAAATGAAAGCGTTAATTCCTGTATCTGAGTTGTTGCCTGGAAAATGCTGACAACAAGCCCGGCTACCAGACCAGCTATCAAGATAGGAGCGGATATATAAAGCGCAATCTTTGTTGCTTCTGACATAATTCCTGAAACAGTTGCAATATCCATTTTGCCTCCCAATATAAAGACAAATTTTTCTTAGCTTCTGCCTTCAATGAAAGCTTGACAAAAGGGACCCCATCACCAGGTTCCAACCGTCAGCAAGCACAAAAAGCAACAGCTTAAACGGCAATGAAATCATAACCGGCGGAAGCATAAGCATTCCCATTGACATAAGAACGCTTGCAACGACAATATCTATGATCAAAAAAGGCAGGTATATCAGAAAGCCTATTTCGAATCCTGTTTTTAGCTCACTGATAATAAAAGCTGGTATGACAATATCAAGAGAAAGCGATGACGGATCTTTTGGCTGCTTGGATTTTGATGCCTTTATAAAAAGAGCAATATCTTTTTCCCTGGTTTGCTTCAGCATAAATTTTTTCAGCGGAACAGAAGCTTTTTTCAGAGATTCAGTGAGATTGATTTTGTGATTGAGATACGGAGTTAATGCGTTTTTGTCTATATTTTGCGCTACAGGCATCATGATAAATATCGTTGCAAAAAGCGCTATGCCAACCAATATCTGGTTTGGCGGCATTTGTTGGGTTCCAAGCGCCTGACGAAGAAGTGCAAGCACGATAATAATGCGCGTGAAGGATGTTGTCATAATAATAAACGACGGAGCTAATGCAAGAACGGTTATTAATAAAATTATTTGTATTGCGTTTGAGATTTCCTCAGGATTGGACGAAGGAGCCAATTTAACGGAAATTTGAGGTATGGGGACGGTGGCAGCAGAAAGCATACCAGGCAGAAAAAAAACCGCCGAAGCAAAAGTTATAAACAATAAAACCTTAATCGGTTTTGTCATTTTCCTTGAATTTTGCTACCGCTGCGCTGAAGTCTATTCCTTCTTTGGTTTTTATCTCCTTAATCAGAGATATGTCTCCAACACCAACAAGCAGATAGCTCTCATCAATTTTTAGCAAAACTATCTGATGCTTTGAGTCTAAATTAATCCTGTTTACAATGCTTATCTGAAACGGAGAGCTGTTTTGAACCTTAAATTTTGCTTTAACAATCAGATAAATTATAACTATTATGGCTATGACGATAAAAAGAGAACCCGAAACAACAAACAGATTGCCTGCATTCAGAGGTGATTTGAAATCTGCCATAACCGGAGTCGTATAAGCAAAAACGCTTGATAAAAACAAGACAATACTAATAATTATCATTTTTATTTCTCAAGGATAACATCTGAAACTTTAAAGCTGAATTTTTTGCTGTCGCTGCCGACCTCTCCGGTTAAAAGTTTTGTACCTGAAACAACAAGCGTTGCATTGCCGCCCACCACGGTATTGAGCTTTATCACCGAACCTGCTTCGAGTCTCAAAAGTTTTGCAATGGTTATATATGTTTCTCCTAAGTTACATTCACAATTCAAAGGAATATCCATAAGGTTTTCGAATTCCATCGTTAATTACTGAATAACAAACTCTGTGAAAAATACTTCATCTATTTTTCCTTTTTTCAAGATCCTGTTAACCGCATGTTTTATCTGCTCTTTTAGTAACTGTTTTCCATCCTCGGATGCAATATCATCATACATTTTGGAAGAAAGGATGGCAATAATGGCATCTCTTATGGCAACCGAGTTTGCTTTCAGCTCTTCGGATAAAGACGGATCACTTATGCCAAATTGCATTGTAACCTTCAAATATCGGGTGCCTTGATCCCCGGCGAGATTGGTTACAAAACTTTTTAACGGATAATATGTGATATTGGTTGTTTTTTCTGCATCGGGGCTTTTTAAAGAACCTTTTGACAAAAAGAAGTATCCTCCTGCGCCGAAAGCAGCAAGAACTACCACGATTATGATTATAAGCATCAATGGAGATTTTTTCTTTTTTACTTCCTGAGATTCCTTTGCTTCTTGGTTCTGCTTGTCATCAGCCAATTACAGCCTCCTGAAAATTAATGAATTCCTTCAAAAACTATATCAACCCTTCTGTTTCGTTCTCTGCCTTCGGCGGTTGCATTTGTAGCAATAGGGTTATATTGTCCGAAACCTTCGGCAGAGAGTTTTACAGGTGATACGGAATCATATCTAATAAAATATTTTACCACTGCTAACGCCCTCGCGATAGAAAGCTCCCAATTTGAAGCATACCGCTTCGTTTTTGTCGGCAAGTTATCCGTATTCCCCTGAACAGCGACTCTAACACCTTCAGGCAAGAGCTTAATTATATTGGATAATTTGTCAAGCACGATCTTTGCTTCATTCTTCAGCTTAGCGCTGCCTTTGTCAAAAAGCAATCGGTTTTGAATGGTTACAACAATGCCTCTGTCGCCTTCGTTTATGACAACAAGACGACTCAAACCCATTGTGTTTATGAAATTTTTGAGTCCTGAAAGACGTTTTTTTATGGTGGCTTTGCTTGATTGCATATCAGGCTCAGGAACAACGAGCTGTTTTCCAATCTTGGTTGATTGACCGCTATTGAGAACGCCGAAAGCCTTTTTTAGCGAATCTAAAGCCATTCTCGCCTTTTTTATATCTATTGTGCTCATCGATATCAGTAGAATAAAGAACACCAGGAGCAAACTGTTCAGGTCGGCAAATGTAACAATCCATCCGGGTAAATTTTTCGGCTCTTCGCATCTGTTTTTTTTTGCCATCTACTTGTTGAATAACGATTTTCGTCTTTTAGGAGGCAGGAATGTATGCAGTTTCTGCTCCATGGTTCTGGGATTATCTCCTGATTGTATAGACATTATACCCTCGATTATCACCTGTCCCACCAAGTTCTCCTCTTTCGCCCTCAAAGCGAGTTTTCCGGCAATAGGCAGTGCGAACATATTCGCAATAATAGCTCCATAGAATGTTGTTATCAATGCAACCGCCATATTAGGTCCTATTGTCGAGGGATCTTGCATTGTTTTAAGCATAGCAACAAGCCCGATTAATGTTCCTATCATACCCATAGCCGGTGCATATGTTCCTATGGATTCGAAAACGGCTATAGCAATTTTGTGACGTTCTTCACTGTTTTCCAGATCGGTTTCGAGAATCTCTCTTGTTGCTTTTGGCTCTTCTCCATCCAGAACCATCTGAAGTCCTTTTTTTATCAGAGAGTCTTCCATCTCTTCGATTGCACTTTCCAATGATAAAATACCATTCTTTCTTGCAGCCATATCGTATTGAACAAGATTTGCAATCAGCTCCTCGACATTTTCAGGCTTATGCAGGAATGCCTTTTTTAGCGGTCCGATAACACCAAGAACATCTGACATTGGAAAATTGATAAATATGATGCCAAATGTTCCTCCAACAACAATCAGTGTAGAAGGCAGATCAACATATGTCATTACACCTGCACCTGTTGCAAGTGCAGCCACTACAAACGCATATGATAATATAATTCCTACAACTGTTGCTTTATCCATAGCCTCCTCTCTATACCAAGTTATGAAGCGATTATGTCGTTTTCTGTTAATATACCATTAAAACGGCAAAAAAAAAGACGGCGTTCTCTACTGAGTTTTTTGGCAGCTATAGTTCAAATCGGCAGAAAATCGGTATAATTTAGCAATTGTCGGATTGTGTCTATGCTATCTTTCAACAAGCTGCTCAAGTTCCTGATCCATTAATTTCTTTCACTTTCCATATTTTCCTTCTGTCGAACAAGCTGTTATTGTCCTGTTTTATGCAAAATAGGACAGCTATATCAAATCCGAAGCAGTTTTTATTCGTAATCAGAAAATGTCTGAAAGGAAAAAAAGAGTTATAGATTATAATGTTGAATTTTGCCTTATTGCCGTTATGATTATTTGAATGAAGCAGATTGTCTTATTTATTGTTATGTTGATGCTTATCGCTAGTTGCAACAAACCAGAAGAGTCATCTGATGCTCGCTCATATCAAAAAAATGCTCTCATAGTAGAATTTGCCAAAGGCGTCTCCAAAAAACAGATTTATATGCTTGTGAAAAAACTTAATATAGGGAATATAAAATTTTTGACCAGGGATTCAAGAGGCGGTTATGTTATTTTAGTAAAATCACCCGAATTGTTTCGCTTGAAAAACCAGATTAAATCAGAATCTATAGTAAAATCTGTGGAGTTTAATTACAAAAGAAAAACGTTAAGGAAAAAATAGATGTATACAAAAAAATTCATATTATTTGTGCTGATGTTTGGATTTATTTGCCAGGACGCGCTTGCCGCTGGAAGCTATAAACCGGGAGAGGTTATTGTGGAGCTAAAAAACGGCACCGTTTTATCAAGCAAGTTTCTTCGTTCCTCAAAAACCATAGCTGCATCCGGAAAATCCAGATATATGCTTATCAAATCTGATGAATCCGTTTCGCAGATGATAAAAGAACTCAAAGGAGACCCTGATATTGCAAAAATATCTCCAAACTACAAACGAGAAGCGCTGATTATTCCCAACGACCATTATTTTAACGATCAATGGGGTTTGTACAACACCGGTCAAACGGTTAACGGAATTCATAAAACTACCGGAATTCCAGGTGCGGATATTGATGCTCCTAATGGATGGGATATTACAACCGGCAGCAGTAATGTTGTAGTTGCAGATATTGATTCCGGCATTGATTACAATCATCCGGATTTAAAGAACAATCTTTGGAAAAACCCGGGCGAGATTCCGAATAACCGAATTGACGATGATGGTAACGGCTATATCGATGATGTTTACGGAATCGACACTGTCAATAATGACAGCGATCCGTTCGATGATAACGGGCATGGAACCTTTACCGCAGGTATTATCGCAGCGGAAGGAAACAACGACATCGGAATATCGGGAGTATG
>JALWSW010000041.1 GCA_027080125.1 Campylobacterales bacterium
ATTGCGTAACATCAGTTACATAAAAACAAATTGAAAGGAGTAGATAATGGTTATTAAAATTTTAGGAAGCGGATGTCCCAGATGCGTCAGAACATACGAAAACGCGGAAGAAGCACTGAAAAATCTGGGGCAAAATGCTGATATCGAAAAGGTTGAGGATATCGAACAGATCATAGGTTACGGTGTTATGGCGACACCTGCGGTTGTTATAAACGAAAAACTTAAAGGTTCGGGAAAAATCTTCTCCGTAGCCGAGATGGAAGAATTTATCAAACGGGAACTTTAGATTCCCGCTAAAACAAAGCAGCTATCACCGGCACAACAACAATCGCCGGCAAAAGCTCTACGACCGAAAGTTTTTTTCCAAACAAAAGCTCTATGCCGATAGCAAGTATAAGCACACCTCCGGTTGAGCTTATCTCATTTATAACCGGAGGCAATAAAAATTGCTTGGAAAAAGAAGCCGAAATTGTAATTGAGCCCTGAAACAAAAAAAGCGGAACAGCGGAAAACATAACCCCGATTCCATAAACTGATGCCAAAATTATTGAAGAGATGCCGTCCATCACCGATTTTGTTAAAAGCAGTGTAGGGTCGCCGCGCAATCCTTCATCCAACGCACCTACAACGGTCAAGGAACCCGCGCAAAATAGAACAAAGGCTGTGGTAAATCCTTCCGAAAAGAGCGTCCCGTCTTTTGAAAATCGTCCGAAAAGCAACCCTATTTTTCCAAAATTTTTTTCAAGCTGAAGTAATCTGCCGATTAACCAGCCGACAAGCAATCCGATTATAAGAGCAAGCGGATTTTTTATAGCCATTGCCATTTTCAATCCCAAAACAATCGTAAAAAGACCGACAATTTCAAAAAAATGTCTCTTTGTCTGCTCAGGCAATCCTTTTTTGATTATAACACCTATTGCTGAACCGATAAGAACAGCCGAGGCATTAACAATGGTTCCGATAATCATCTGTTTACTTTATAACAGTTCTGCTATATAGTCAATCAAAAGCCAAATTTTATGAAAGCGGAAAAAAAGCAATATCTGATACTGTTTATATCGGTTATAAGCGTCTCAACGGCTGCAATCTGGATAAAACTTGCAAATGATGTGCCGAGTCCCTCGATTGCGTTCTGGAGAATGTTTATAAGTTCAACATTTATCATACCTGTTTATTTTAAAAAGCGGCTGAAATTATTGGACAAAAAAGAGATTTTACTCTCTATTTTTTCCGGATTCTTTTTAGCCGGAGATTTTGCGTTATGGACGCTTTCTCTCAAATTCACCTCGGTAGCAAGTTCGGTCGTGCTGGTTTCGATAAGCCCGCTTTTTATAATGCTTTTCTCGTTCATCTTTCTTGGAAAAAAACCAAGAGCAAAAGATGTTGTCTCGGTTTCTATCGCAATTGCGGGTATATTTTTAATAGGCTCATCGGATTTGAGTTTGATATTTGGTGTTGAAAATTTAACCGGGGATCTGCTTGCGAGCTTAGCTGCAGCAAGTATAGCCGGATATCTGATGGTCGGACAAAAGGTTCGTCAGAACGTTGGAACACTAAACTATATCTCTATTCTGTACCCTGCTACAACAATCTTTCTTCTTTTACCGGTGCTTTTTACCAAAAGTTCACTGTTAGGTTTTTCAGGAAACGACTATCTCTATCTTGCAGGACTTGGCATAATTCCTCAGCTTGTAGGTCATACCGGGTTTAACTATGCGCTAAAAAAGGTCCCAGCCTTTGTCGTCTCACTTTCCATACTTTTCGAACCGGTGCTTTCGATAATATGGGCGTTTTTGCTTTTATCAGAAGGTTTGACAATAAAACAGATTGCAGGCGGCATACTTGTTCTTTTCGCACTTTACAATTCAATTAAAGAATAAGAATTGAAGTTATAGCAAGGCTAAACCTTCTTAGATTCTGCCTCTAATGCATATTTGATAAAGCCGGTAAGATAAAATGAGCCTGTTACTAAAATTGTTTCATTAAAGCCGGTGACTTTTTTCAGTCCGGATGCAATCCGGTTATCAGAGATTATCTCCCTATGATTAAACAATCC
>JALWSW010000042.1 GCA_027080125.1 Campylobacterales bacterium
TCGTAATGCCTTACAGATGTGAATCCAAAGGAAAAGACTATGGCTCTTGATTTGGCAACTTTCGATCAAAAACCCTGTCAAGCTTTATTATGCTGAATAGTTACTGCACAGCCTCCCAATAGCAACACGATTAATAAAGCAGTGAAACTAATTCTAATCATATCTGTTCCCTCCGAAAGATGAAAAAACTAACATACGCAAAATTGAGTCAATAACTAGCTTGTTAATAAGCCACACCAAACAAGCATTGCAAGGAGATGACTATGCCTCTTCAACCCAAAATAGCCAGAGGAGCATGGTTCGTTCAAAAGCACCCCGTTCTAACATTCATAATCATCTTTCTCGTTCTTTCATTTTGTTACATTCTATAATGCGATACCCGATAAATCCGGCCACCATTTTGCCGCAAACATTGCACTATGAGCAAGGAGGCAGGGAGTTCATCACTATTTTTCACAAGCAATTACTTGCCCCCAATCCATCCTCCAAGCCGCTTTTGCCAGCCGCATAAAAAGATAGAAAAACATGAGGGGGATCAGGATCGCTTTCAGAATAAACAGCATCAACAAATCAATGATATTTTGAACAAAACTTGAGACTTTAGCTTCTATCGCACTGGCAGACAGATTCTGTTTCAATCCATTATATGTGGAGATCAAGTCTTCTGAATCGCCATCAAGCATTTTTCGCTTATTGGAAATATCTTGTTTTACCGAATCTTTTTTATGCTTCAGGAGGTCGATTTGATCCACAACGCGATCCCTTTGAGCTTCAAGTTTATCGATGCTTGATTGCGCTACATTAATTTCTTTATTTTTTGTCAATGGATTGTGTCCCGCAATAAACCCAGCCTCTTTTTTTGCCAATTCCAGGGCTGATTCCGCTCGGGTAAGTTGTGCCTTAATATCCTGCAAGTGCATGGTCAGTTTCGGTGCGGTTATATCATTCATCTTCTTTAGTGACTGTTTATCCGCAGCAATACTTTTCTCGATTCGTTTTCGCTCTTGTAATGAAATTTTATGTTCCCGCTGAAGGTTATTTATATCATTCTTAAGCACGCCAAGCCTGGAACTACTTTCTTCAATATGCCCGGATAAAAAATGACCGCTGACCAGGCTATTCGATAGCACAACAATCCCCAGAGAAAAACGGACAACGACGAGGAGAACAAACAACTTTACAGCCAACGAATATGTCTGTTTTTTTCCATCCAGAGTAACCACACAGACACAAACCCGAGTAAGGTCAGCAAACCGGAAAACAGCTTATTGGCAGCAATTGTGATTAATACTTTTTGCATGACCAATGACCCCAATGCAACCGTCATCACCTCGGAAAATCGTTCAATTAAATCATTCAAAGGGTCGAGAAACTCGCCAATCATAATCGAGCCGCCACCAGTAACTCCTACGCCAGCACTAGCAGAAACCGTACTGGTCTGAAGCACTGAAACAGTAGCATTAATACCGCGCGCAACCGCATAGGCTGAACCTGCCTGAATAATTGCGCTGTTGGTATAGTCATCCGAATATTTATCCAGACTACCCGCCCAAGATAGAATGGTCAGTAGTCCGATTGCGGCTGTGAGCCATTTTCTTCTATCAGCCATGATTTTTTTCATAGCGATTTCACCTCGGAAGCCAGACGACGGCCAATGTTGATCATCTCAATTGTCGCTTTGACTTCCTTTCCAATGCGAGGAGGATTTTGTACACCTGCCCTCAATTCTTCGACTTTGTCCAGCAGCGCCTGCTCAAGCCCGGCAATAATTTCCCGTTCACCCCTTTGATCGCTCAACGCTTGATTGCCTTTCTGTGAAGTAAATATGGAAATAATTTTATCCTTATAAACCTGGATATCCTCACCAATCGGCCGCAGGCTTTCCAGAATTGCGACAAGAATTTCTTTATAGCTCTGATGGTCCATCACTCCAAATTGTCTGGCAAAATTCGCAAGCGTATTTCCTACGGCATGGCTGTAGGCATTGATGATGTCAGATTGATCAGCAGACATATTCAATTTTAGTGCCTGGCGTAATCGTACCAATTC
>JALWSW010000043.1 GCA_027080125.1 Campylobacterales bacterium
CAGGCTGTTCAGTATAAACGCATACTGCTCAAATTAAGCGGAGAGGCTCTCAAGGGCGATTCCGAATACGGTATCGATCCGGCTGTTTTGTCAGATCTTGCTTCACAAATAGTCAGGATACATCAGATGGGGGTCTCCGTTGCAATAGTCGTAGGAGGTGGAAATATCTTCAGAGGCATAAAAGGCGTTTCAATTGGAATGGACAGAGCAACATCCGATTATATGGGAATGCTTGCCACAGTCATCAACGGTCTTGCGCTTGCTGATGCGATAGAAAAGCAAGGTATAGATACACGTGTTATGAGCGCAATTGAGATGCGTCAGATTGCCGAACCTTATATAAGAAGAAGAGCCACAAGGCATCTTGAAAAAGGGCGTGTGATAATCTTTGTGGCAGGAACCGGAAGCCCCTATTTTACAACCGATACGGCAGCAAGTCTGAGAGCGGCTGAGATTGATGCTGATGCGGTATTTAAGGCAACAAAGGTTGGAGGGGTTTATGATAAAGACCCGACGACCAATCAGGATGCCAAACGCTTTTCGACGATAAGCTATATGGAGCTTCTTCAAAAACAGCTTCATGTTATGGACTATGCCGCAGTTTCACTCTGTATGGAAAAAAAGGTTCCGATTGTGGTTTTGGATATTACAAAGCCTGAAAGTCTGTTCAATGTTGTCTCAGGCAAAAACGAAGGAACCGTCGTTAAATAAGGAGGCTATTTATGATAAAGGATGCTTCGAAAAGAATGGAAAACGTTATAGGGTGGCTGAATGTCCAGTTGGGGGGTCTGAGAACCGGAAGAGCAAGTAGCTCTATGGTGGAAAATATAAAGGTTCCTGCTTACGGCGGCAAGATGACGCTTAAATCTGTTGCAAGTATATCGATTCCGGATACCTCAACAATAGTTATAGAACCGTGGGATCATTCCCTGACAAAGGAGATTGAAAAAGCGATAGGAAATTCGACTCTCGGTATTATGCCTGCGGTTGACGGTAACATATTAAAAATAAGGATTCCGAAATTGACCGGAGAAAGAAGAGATGAGCTTGTTAAGCTTGCCAAAGAGATGGCAGAAAAGGCAAAAATAAGAATTCGCCAGGTTAGACGGGAGATCAACACTGAAATCAAAAAAGATCAGGATGCCGGCAAGATAACCGAGGATGAAGCAAGCAAATCTCTTGCGAACATTCAAAAAACCACAGACAGATATATAAAAAAAATTAATGATCTGCTTGATGCAAAAGAGAAGGAGATCAGAACGATATAGTGAAATATGGACAAAGCTTTCCGAATCATATTGCCATTATTATGGATGGAAACGGAAGATGGGCAAAAAATAAAAACAAACCCCGAACTTATGGACACATAAAAGGGGCATCTGTTGCAATCGATACCGTATTATATGCGAAAAAACTCGGAATAAAATATCTCACACTGTTTGCTTTTAGCACAGAAAACTGGAACAGGCCTTCCGAGGAGGTTAGTTTCCTTTTTGCTCTCTTGCAAGAGCATCTGAAAAAAGAAGCTGAAAAGATAAAAGAGAATGGAATTCGCTTCAAGACAATCGGAAATCTTGCCACCCTTCCTGATTCGCTTGTAAAACTTATAAACAGCCTCAGTAATATGACGGAAATTTGTAATGATATGGTCTTTACGCTCGCTGTTTCTTATGGCGGAAAGCAGGAGATTGAAGAGGCAGCTGAGAAATATAAAAATTCCGAACCCGGAATCAAATTCAAAGATTGTATTCAAAGCTCTTTTCTTCCTGATCCGGATCTGTTGATTAGAACCGGGGGTGAAAAAAGAATAAGCAATTTTTTGCTTTATTCTCTTGCCTACACGGAACTCTATTTTCTGGATAAATATTGGCCTGACTTTTCCGAAAGAGATTTTAAAGATGCCATAAAAGAATATATGGCAAGAAAACGAAAGTTTGGCAATCTGATATGAAAAAGCGCATACTTACCGCTCTTTTGATTGTTCCTCCGATATTGGCAATTATTGAGTTTGCGCCGATATTGATAATCAAAATCATATCATTTGCAGCAGGTTTAATTGCCATAGACGAATTTCACGGCTTGATTAAAAAAACCGATAAAGTTTACTGGATCTATTCAATCTTTGCATTCTCTCTGGTGTTCTGGCTTGCCGCTGAGCGTGTAGGATTGTTCGGTCCTGCAATCCTTGTCACATTTGTTATGCTTTTATCGATTCCCCTGCTTACAAAAAATGATTTGGAGTATGACTTTACTCATGTTGCCGGAAGCTGGCTGGCAATAACATACGTTAGTCTGTATAGTTTTTTTTATATTATGATACGCCTACAAAAAGGCAGAGAAATCCTTATCGCTATCCTTTTTATGGTATGGATAACCGACAGCATAGCTATGCTGGCAGGTAAGATAATCGGAAAGAGAAAGCTCTCACCTGTTATCAGTCCTCATAAAACGGTCGAGGGTTTTCTTGCCGGAATGGCAGCGGCAATGATATCCGCTTTTGCTATCGAAAAAGTTTTCGGTCTTTTCAATTTTGCTGATGCGGTTGCAATTGGATTGATTGTCGGAATCGCAGGGCAAGCCGGTGATCTTATCGAATCAACATTCAAACGCTATGCAGGCAAGAAGGATTCGGGCAAAATTCTACCCGGACATGGCGGAGTATTGGATAGACTCGACAGTCTGGCAGTCTCTGTTGCATTGAGCTATCTCTATATTACATTGGTATCTTAAATGAAAAAAATAGCTGTGCTGGGTTCTACCGGTTCGGTAGGTATGCAAACATTGGATGTCATCGGCAGATTTCCCGAACTTTTTAAGGTGGAATTGCTTGCCTCTTTTCATTTTTCAGCCAAACTTATAGATCAAATAAAGCGGTTTAAGCCTTCATATGTTTATACCAATCAGAAAAACGGATTCAGTGTGGAAGGCGAAAAGTATACCAATGATATCAATGAGCTGTTCAGCTTTTTCGATTCCGATAAAATAGATCTTATAGTTTCTGCTATATCGGGAAAAGCGGGAATTATACCAACATATAAGGCTATTTTATCGGGAAAAGAGATTGCAATTGCCAACAAGGAAAGTTGGGTTTCGGCCGGTCCGTTTCTCAAAAATGCAATAGAGGCAAGCGGTGCGAGGGTGATTCCGGTTGATTCGGAGCATAGCGCAGTCTTTCAGGCTATAGGGAAAGATAAAAAAGCGGTTCAAAAGATAATATTGACCGCCTCAGGCGGACCGTTTCATAACAGAAAAGCCGATCTACTGAACGATATAACAATAGATGAGGTTATCAAACATCCGGTCTGGAGTATGGGTCCTAAGATTTCGGTTGACTCGGCAACATTTTTTAATAAAGGATTTGAGATAATCGAAGCTGCCGAGTTGTTTGATCTTGATTTCACCGATATTGATGTCTTTGTTCATAAACAGGGAATCGTTCATTCTTTAGTAAGCTTCAGTGACGGAACTGTTATCGCTCAGCTTGGAAAACCTGATATGAGAATACCGATTGGATATGCTATAGGATATCCCGAGCGGCTTCCCGGATTGCCTTACGAAGGTGATTCGATTGGATTTGAACAGATAAAAAATATAAAGTTTGACAATTTAAACAAAAGGGAAAAAAGGGCGCTTGAGATAACATATCAGGCATGGGAAAAAGGAATCGCCTCAAGAATTGTTTTGGTTACCGCAGATGAGGCTGCTGTCAAGGCGTTTCTGGCTGGCAACATACGTTTTTGCGATATAGTTGATTTTGTGGAAAATAAGGTTATTAATGTTAATCCGGGCAAGATTTATGATATGGAAGATGTGATAAGGCTTTCAGATCAGCTGTCTGAGGAGTTTGACAAGGAGTTAAATATAAACAGATGATTATTTGGGGCATAATAGCGATAGCTATTCTGATTGTTGTGCATGAGGCAGGCCATTTTGTTGCCGCCAAAAGCATGGGGGTTGGGGTCGAGGCGTTTTCGGTTGGTTTCGGGCCCATACTTTTGCGAAAAAAGATAGGCGAAACCGAATATAGACTCTCATTGGTTCCCCTCGGAGGATATGTAAAGCTCGTAGGTGAAAATGATGATGCAGAAAGCAGCAAAGAGGCGTTTTCATTTTCGGCAAAACCGGTTTGGAGAAGAGCTGTAATTATTGCAGCCGGACCAATCACAAATCTTGTAACCGCTGTCGGCTTTTTCGTATTAAGCTCTTGGATAGGTATTGCCGTACTCTCCTCTCATATCGGTACGGTTCTGAAAGATTCTCCGGCTTATAACGCCGGAATACAAAAAGGTGACAGGATTATCAAAATTAACGGGATAAATGTGCTGACTTTCAAAAAAATGGCTTCAATCATAAAGAAAAATCCCGGGAAACATTTGAGGGTTCTCATAGATAGATCAGGAACAAAAAAAACCGTTATCATAATTCCCGGATTAAAAAAGCTGAAAAACATTTTCGGTGAGGAAAAACCCGCCGGTTTCATAGGAGTAATGCCTTACGGAGACAAGGTTCTTGAACGCTACTCATTTTTCTCAGGCATCAAAAACGGCGTTTATCAATCATACAGAATAACCTATCTGACAATAGAATCACTAATAAAACTTGTAGATGGAGAGGTTTCAGTCAAGCAGCTTGGCGGTCCGGTGATGATAATCAAGATTGCCGGCAATGAAGCATCAGCAGGAGCCGGTGTATTTCTCTTTTTCCTTGCGATAATAGGCATAAATCTTGGCATTCTCAATCTGCTGCCGATTCCTATTCTGGACGGAGGACATCTTTTCTTTCTAACAATCGAGGCAATTCGCGGCAAAAAATTGTCTGATAAAGCAATCAGCATCTCTCAGCAGGTCGGCTTATCTCTTCTTATTCTACTGATGGTTTTTGCAACCTACAACGACCTTATGCGCTTTTTTCCGCATATCAGCTCGGCGGTCAATTCGCTGCTTCATAAATGAGAAAAAGAAAGCGGACGGTTTTTATCGGTTCTGTTCCTATAGGAGGAGCAAACCCCATTGTTGTGCAATCTATGACTAAAAATCCACCTTCCAGATTGAATGAGGCAATAAGCGAGATAAACCGGCTTGCTCAGGTTGGATGTGAACTGATAAGGGTTGCTGTTCCCACCTTAAAAGACGCATATTTTCTTTCCGAACTCAAAGAAAAATCGGTGTTGCCTGTTGTTGCGGATATTCATTTTGACAGCAGAATCGCAATTAAAGCAATTGAAAACGGAGCTGATGAAATAAGAATCAATCCGGGAAATTTTCCTAAAAAGCATCTTGCCGAGATTGTAAAAGCAGCAAAGGCAAGAAAAAAACCGATAAGAATCGGCGTAAACAGCGGCTCTCTTGAAAAATCACTTGAATGCTCGGCACAATCTCTGGCTGATTCTGCCCTGAAATGGGCAAGATTAATTGAAAATCTGGGTTTTAGAGACCTGAAAATCTCTGCAAAATCTTCCGATGCGGCTATGACGGTTCAAACATATCGCATATTGGACAAAGCATGCGATTATCCGCTTCATATTGGCGTTACTGAATCAGGCACCGTTGCAACCGGCGCGGCACGCTCAGCCATTGCCCTTGGAAAATTGCTTGAGGAGGGAATAGGCGATACAATAAGGGTATCGCTTACTGGCAACAGAGTTGATGAGATTGATGTTTGCTATGAAATCTTGAGAACAACAGGCACAAGAAACATAGGGGCAAAACTTATAAGCTGTCCGAGCTGCGGGCGGGTTCAGATTGATTTGACAAAACTTGCCAATGATGTTCAAAGCATAATAAGACGGATAAGAAAACCGATAACCGTCAGCGTTATGGGATGCGTGGTAAATGCGATAGGGGAGGCAAAAAATGCCGATATTGCAATAGCCGGAGGAGTTGGTCACGGTTTGATTATAAAAAAAGGGAAAATTGTTGAGAATGTTAAAGAGGAGAAGCTTCTCGGAAAGTTTGAAGAGGAACTTGAAAAGATGGGGGCATTATGAATTTTGATATAGTGATATTGGCTGCAGGAATGGGAGTAAGGACAAAACTTCCCTACAGCAAACTTGTTGCAAAAATCAACGGCAAGCCTATGATCTATTTCCCCTTGAAGGCTGCAATCATGACAAACCCTTCAAATATTATTATCGTAACAAATAAAAATAACGATGGGGTGGAAAAAGCTCTGGAGGAGATTGAATACCCTATAAAATTTGTAAAACAGCAATCACTTGCCGGAACCGCAGATGCGCTAAAAACCGCGCTCAGGCTTTCTAAATCCGATTATCTGGTTGTAATTAACGGAGATATGCCGCTTTTAAGAGCCGAAATTATCAAAAAACTTCTCTCATATGCTGAGACAAAAAACCCGGATGAGGCGTTTATATATACAAAACCGGAAAATCCCGGAACGCTGGGAAGGGTTTTTTTTGAAAAGGATGATTTCAAGATTGTCGAAGCATCTGAAACAAGCAAAAGCAGCAATTATGTCAATGCCGGGCTGTATCTGTTCAAACGCGGATTTCTTGAGAAAAATATTGACATATTGCGCCCGAATAACAATAAAAAAGAACTCTACATAACCGATCTGTTTAATCTCAAAGCCAATAAAACCGCCTGCTTTTATGAGGATTGGAAATCCTTATGCGGGGTCAATTCGCTTGATGAACTTGAGTTTGCCGGATGCGAGCTGCGCTCAAGAAAGATAGCTTCGCTTCTTTCAAACGGGGTGATAATTTATGACGGCAGCACACTTTATATAGAGGAGGATGCTGAGGTTGGCAGAGGAACGTTAATCTATCCGCATGCGGTTATAAAAGGCAAGAGCAGGATTGGAGAAAACTGTGTGGTTGAGTCTTTTTCAACAATTTCAGATTCTGCGCTCAGAAACAATGTAACGGTTAAATCAGGCAGCTACATAGAGGGCTCGCTTGTTAAAGAAAATTCGGTAATCGGTCCTATGGCTCATCTTAGGCCCGGTTCGATAATCGGAAAATCGTGTAAGGTGGGCAATTTTGTTGAGACGAAAAAGGCGGTGCTGGAGCAAGGAGTAAAGGCAAGTCATCTGAGCTATCTTGGAGACTGTCAAATAGGAAAAAATACAAACATCGGCTGCGGAACAATCACCTGCAATTACGACGGATTCAGAAAATATAAAACCGAAATAGGCAGCAATGTTTTTATCGGTTCGGATAGCCAACTTGTTGCTCCGGTAAGAATAGGAAACGGTTCTTTGATAGCAGCAGGCAGCACCGTAGTGAAAGATGTTCCTGATGATGCTATGGCTATATCAAGAGCAGAACAAAAAAATATAGAGGGAGCGGCAAAACGCTTCAGAGAAAAGAGGCAGCGCTAATGTGCGGAATTGTCGGCTTTAGCGGAAAAAAGAATTCAACGCCGATACTGCTTGAGGGCTTAAGAAAACTCGAATACAGAGGATACGATTCAGCCGGAATTGCGGTTAATACCGATAGCGGCATAAAATCTGTCAAGGTGAAGGGAAAAGTCTCCAAGCTTGAAGAGACGCTTCTTGAGAATCCGGTGATCGGAAACTGCGGAATAGCTCATACCAGATGGGCAACCCACGGTAAGCCCTCGGCAAAAAACGCCCACCCGTTTGTCTGCGGCGGTTTCGCAATTGTTCACAACGGCATCATAGAAAACTGGAAGGAACTGAAAACCGATCTCATCAAAGCCGGATATAGCTTTAGCAGCGATACCGACAGTGAGGTTGCCCTTGTCTGCTTTTGCGATCTGTTCAGGAAAACCGGCTCAATAACAACATCAGCCGTTAGACTTTCAAAAATGCTCAAAGGCTCCTATGCATTTTTGATAATAGATGAGCGAAACCAATCGACTATGATAGGTATAAAAAACGGCAACCCGCTTATTGTGGGCAAAAGCGATGAAAATATCATTGCTGCATCCGATGTTGTTGCACTTTTAAGCCTTACAAACAGGGCGTTTTTTATTGAGGACGGAGAGTTTTTCATAGCCAAAAACGGTAAAATAGCTTTCTATGATTTCAACGGCTCGGAAATATCAAAAACCGCTACAGAGATAAACTGGAACCAAGAACAGGCAAAAAAGGGAGGTTATAAACATTATCTGATTAAAGAGATAATGGAGCAGCCTGAGGCTTTAGGCAATACACTTGCCGGAAGAGTTGATTCGCTTTTTTCAGATGAATTGGAAGAGAATATATTGCCAAAGGGAAGAATCATAGTCGCTGCCTGCGGTTCCTCTTATAATGCCGCACTTTGCTTTAAATATTTCATCAACAGATTATGCGGAATTTCGGTTTC
>JALWSW010000044.1 GCA_027080125.1 Campylobacterales bacterium
CATATCCGATTGTATTATCTTTGTTGTAATATACAGATGTTTCTTCATCAAAAGCAATATAAGGCAGATAATCAGAAAACTTGTTTCTTCTCGATGCTTTTTCCAAATCGGACTTTTTCAGTCCTCCGTTTTTACCAAATAAAAAATTAAGCATGTTAAAATAATCCTCTTGCTGTATATAGAATTCTGTTTTTATCAACAAAACCGAAATATCTCGAGTCGTAACTGTTTTTATTAGAACCGGTGAAAAAAATCTTACCTTTTGGAATTTGACCGTTATACACAAAATGAGATAGCGGAACAATCTTGTTGTATTTGTTATAATATGTTTTTTTCGCAACTGCTATCAGTTTGCCGTCGCAGAAGAAATTATATCCTTTGACAGTCAAGACAGAAGGATATATGCAAGATGCTTTTTTTATTAGTATTATTGTTTTATATGCTTTTTTAGCTCGTTTTAAGAAATTGTTTAATTTCGGTTTAAATAAATAAAATTTACCCTGAATCACTTTGTCATTTCTATTAAATGAGATTTTGTAAAACAGCCTGTAATTATCAGATGTGCTGAGAGAAAATGCCAGATGGGACGATAGTTCGCCGCCAGCAAATATAAGAGCAGCTAAAAATACTATCAATCTGATTTTTTTTGTCCGCGATAATGACGGAAGGGTGAATTTGCCTTTGACTTTAGTTTGTTTTTCCAAGAATATCCTCCAATTTAATTCTTTTTTTAACTTTCAAAAATGCCTTTGAATCAACAAGAATATCGTTCTTCGGATAAGAAAGAATAATATTTGACGCATCGTCCAACCTTTTTTCAAATTGGGCTTTCGTTATTTTTTTAGTAAGAAACAACGCTTCCTGTTTCTGGACATATTTGTTAAAATCTACAGATATGAGATGTTCGGCATATTTGGCATTATATATGCGCAAACCGGCAAACACTACAATTGCAGATACAATCACAGTTTCAAGGATGCGGAATACATAGTCGATTACATTGGACAATCTGCTTTTCTTTTGCAATTTGTTCTTTTTTTGTTGTTTTGCCATTATTTGACCTCTGCCGGTGTGAGGCTCCAGCCGGGTTTGGTTGCAAAGAAATAGACATACCTTGACATTTCAAGATCACCATTTGCAGTTTTATACGGCAGAATAAGCACTCTGATTACCTTAGGCGGAACAACAACAGGTGTTTTCGGAGATTTCAACAATCCCTTGAGTTTATTGTATAAGGATGTTTTATACGACAAGTCCGCCGGAGCTTTGGCGGGCGGAACTTCAGCGCAATTGGGACAAGAGTCATTCGAAGCCGAATGTTGATCAGTCTGCTTATTTTTTGGCTTTAATAATTTAGGATCGCCGTCCGTATTTGTTTTGGATTTCTGATATGCTTCCTGAAGCGATACGCATTGCCCTTTATATACATGGGGACATTGAAATTTACTTGAATACGGATTGAGCGCATTCGCGCATCCGGCTAAAACAAACGCCAAAGATAATATAGACAAGTTTAATATTTTTTTGTTTAATCGCATACGCTGCCTCCCACGCAATAATTCATAATTTTCAATTTAACTCCTTTTGATATAACGAGTGTTACTCTCTTTGTCGCGCCGACCTCTATGACCGGCAATGTCTGATCCGCAAGTTTTGCATAAAAAGATGCAAGTTTTTTAGATGCCTTGCCTATTCCGCCAGCTATTGCCTGACGACCTATGTTTTTTGTATTGAATGTTGTAGTTGTTCCCAAAGCAGTGATGTTGTTGGTCGAGCCGGCAGTCTGGACAGCATCTCCAAAACCTTCAAGAAATCCGGCAAACGCTTCTCTTGCCAAAATAGAACCCATTTTAGAGACTACCGTTCCTTTCAGACCTATTTTGCCATCACTATCTACAATAAAGCCTTTAACAGGCTGATCGATAACTGCATGACCGTTTTTTGCGATACAGGAAAGCGAAACAAGCCTCAATGACACTCTTTCCGTATCAAGCCTGCCGTATCCATCCGCAATAACAAAGCATCCTTTAAGGTTTGCTTTGACATCGTTAGGAAGAACGGCAATATCTCTGACCCGAAGCAAAACGGGGACAGGCTGACCTGATGCTCCGTTCGCTGTCGGAGCATCAAGGCCACTCAAGAGGCTTGCCTCCATAAATGATGGCGGAAGATAAATTGTCCGTGCTTTTTTTTTAGAAGAACCTGCGCTTGCTTTTGCAGGCGCTTTATAGCTTCCATTTGTCTGAATGGCAATGTTGCCGAGTATTACGGGATTTAAAGGTTTACCATTTAGATTTTTGGCGGATCTTGAAGCCTGAGACGGAGGAATCGGTGGAGGAAAGTTCTTTACTATCTTTTGTTGTGCTGGATTTATTATGTGGGCGGGTTTTGCTGTTTTTTCTTTTTGTATTTTTTCAACTGTTTTTGCAAGTTTATCAACTTTATTTATCAACTTTGATTGACTTCCTCGTAACTCATTAACTACGGTTTTTTCAAGCACATGTGGTTTTAGTGAATTGACAACAACTGGTTTTTCAGTTTTTGAGGCAACAGTTTTGCCCTTGCCTCCGCGCGTTGCGTAATAACCAAGAAACGCGATAATTATAAAAGCAATAACGGTAACCAATATTGTAAGTTTGCGTTTTGACTCCGGGGGCAATTCGCTGAATGTTTTTTTAATATCCATAATGGTTGACTCCTTTTTTCGACACGATAAAAAGCCGTGTCCGATCTCCGGCTTTTAGCGAAAGTTTTTCAAGAGCTATTGCAACTATATTCTTTGACA
Organism: Campylobacterales bacterium; assembly: GCA_027080125.1. Classification (GTDB taxonomy): domain Bacteria; phylum Campylobacterota_A; class Desulfurellia; order JAADFJ01; family JAADFJ01; genus JAADFJ01. The sequence goes on from JALWSW010000044.1 coordinate 2,786, forward strand.
AAGCGGGAATCAGAAACATTCTTTCGTTCAAAGGCATAAACTTTATATTTTTGTCAGGCGATACGCTGAATTCTTTAACGGAAAATCCTGTTCCGACTATTTTTATTGTCCTAACAAGTTTTATAAGTAAATTGTTTTTCTTATAGAGTTCTGTTTTACTGTTAATATCCCATGTCGAGGGCAGATTATCCTTATAAACGCTTTTTATAATTTTGATTATCTTTTTTTCATAAGGAAGCTGGGCGAATTGACGCTGATTTGACAAAATCTTTTTCTTATCATTTCCCATCAACCTTATAATTCTTGGTCCAATATTATCAGGAATTGCTATTATAGTATATACGGTATTATTACACGTTACATAAAACTCATTAGGAGATTTGTCGTACATTATTTTGCCTGTTGCAGGATCTTTTTGTTCAAGAAGTTTTATATACGCATTGTTGCCTTCAAACTTAACAATGGCGCCTTTCTCTTTTGAAAATACAATATCTTTGATTGTATCCGGGCAAACTATTCTGTTCACACTATTCCGGCTTATAGATACAAGCGTAGGTTTTTCAGGTGGAACATATCTGTCAGGGTAGAAAGGTATCCTATGATGTTTGAGATGCTTATTCTTCTTAACTTTAGCAGGCAAAAGAAACGGTGATTTGTAAACTTTAGAATGCAGCTTTCGGTGCAGGTTGGCTTTCGTCTGTTCAATGTTTTGTTTTGCTTGTTTGGGTTTAGATTTAGCCTTATGCGGTTTTTTGACTTTAAGTTTTTCCATTTGATTGTATTGCTTGATAAATTGATTAATAGGTTTCTGAACGGTTTTAGAAGATTTTAATGTTTTTATCGGATCAGAGGTATTAGTATGAGCAGTACCGGCAAAAGCGGGTAAACTTAAAGCAGCCGTTAGACAAAACATTGTAAAAAATTTAGTAATCACGCATTATTCTCCTTTTTCTTAATAGAATTGATTGTAAATTTTCCATTTTTGAATTGATAATTGATTATATATGTATTTACCTTGTTTGATTGAAGTTTATCGCCGACAAATGTTTTTTCTCTGCCCATGACTATTATTTTGCTGGTAAAAATCTTTATTTTATTTATTGCAAACATATTCGAGAGGTTTGATATTGATTCAACGCTATCTGCAAGATTATAAAACATTGTTCTTGCGGCGTTATAATTTTTGGGATTATAAAGAGACAATAATTCATCAAATTGTCCTCTTGCATTAGCAGATGTGTAGTCCAGCGCAAGAGATACAATATATCTTGTAAATTGTTTTATATAAGCAGCGTCCGGTTTGTCTCCTGTGATGACAATTCTTGAGTGAATGTTCGGCGGTATAAGAACTATTCTTTGATTCTGTATTTTTTTGTCAACATAATAAAAAGCAAACATAACTACAATTGCCATAACTGCTATCGTAAATTTCAGCAGCCTGTTTTCTGCAAAAAGATTAGATGTTTTTTGCATATAAAGGTCAAATTTCATTCGATAAACTCCCTTTCAAAATATGTCGGATAACCGTTGAGCTTTAAAACTCCGACGAAATACAAAATATGTTTAAAAAATCCTCGCGGATATTTGTTTTTGTTTTTGCTATACAGATATGGAACTATGAACATGAGAATATAAAAAACATATCCGAACATCATCGCCAGCATAAAAAATATTATAACAATAACGAATTCATCCACTTCCCACCATAGCACTTGTAGTGGTCGTGACAGATACTGTGGAAAACGATTCAAATACCCTCCTTACAACAGTAAAAAGCTCCTTGCAGATTTAGGAGAGGTGAGTGATCTAACAAGGAGCTTTTACAAATTTTCAAAATTAAAGTATGTTTAACCCGAGACTTGAGGTAATTGCATCTGCCTTAATAAGAGCAGCACCGCCTAACACAGGCGCTATGGAATTCAATGCTCTTCCTCTGATTGCCTCTACTGCGCCAAATACGATAGCACCTACTCCGCCTACAAATCCAATTGGACCTTTTAAAATATCGTTTATTCCTATGTCATAAATATCGTAAGCAAAGGAGCCGGTTGTAGGAGCTGTTACAGCAAATGCCGCCGGAGACGCAAAAAACGCTATGGCAAATGCAGCCATACCAAAGAAAGCCAAAGCCGTATAGCTATACTTTCCTAAAAATTTTTCTTTTTCCATAAAACCTCCTGATTAATTTAAAGTTGACCAAAAAAACCCCAACATAAACAAAAATCAGCGATGCACCTCCTATTCAATAGTTTTATATTCCTCTACTATATAAATTATCTTAAAGGGTTTTTGGGGGGTTGCAGAAGGTTACGAAGTATCCTTAACGATAAGGATTTTTTCTTTAAGTTCGGATTCGATGCTTAAACGAACATTTGCAGGAATATATTTTTTTGACTTAATAATTGATATTTTTCCGGCAAGTCGTTTAGTACATTTAACATTATAACCTTGTATTTTAAACATCAGTTCAACCATTTTCTTTGAGGTTCTTGATAATACAACGGTAATTTTATATTTGTTGTGAACTTTGCTTATAAAAACATTTTTAACAAAAAAAATATAGTTATCACCCAACTCGTATTTTACCCTTTCGTGTTTAGGCTGTTCCGAAAGAGGATAATAACATAATACTTTTCCAATAAAATCATTTTCAATATATACCATTGCAAAATTTTGGTTTATATTTATATTGGCGATGGAACCGGTTATAATTGTTTTAACAAGACGCTTCAATTTTATGTATTTTGATCTTTGTTTTTCAAGATTGATATAGTTTATAATTCTTTTCTTGATATAAGTTATTGCATTTTCATTCAGATCGACGAGTTTTATCTCTTTTTCTTTAAGTATTTTATCTTGCGATACAAGATATTTGTTTATTTCTATTGTTCCATTTTCAATTTTAACGGTTATATCGCTCTTATATTTAAATATAAAAAAATCTTCAATTGCTTTTTTAATGCATAACAAAATGGTTGATTCGGGCAATTCTCTTTCTGCGAACGAATCGATTACATCCTGCCAGCAAATTGATTTGGGCGATTCAGAAAAAGAAAGATAATTTGTTTGCGCCGAATCTGCAATGGAGTTGTTTGCCTGATCTGCCTGCATTAAATCTTTATTTTGACCAGAACCTTCAGCAGGTAAACATTCTGAATATCTGATGTCCGATCTTGGCGTGCGCATAAAACAATTACCTGTTTTTTGATATTTTTTTCGAAGGAGTAAGCAAGTAGTTAAAACCCGGCTGCGATATTGAATAGAATTTCCTGTATTTTGATGAAATAACCACTCTTAAACGTTTTATATCTTTTTTTCTTCTTAAACTAAGATTGTTTTTAGCAGTAAACTTATATGCAGTTTTAATTTTTGTATAAGGAAGTTTTTTAATTGCGCGTTCAAGCAGATAAGTATTATCTTTGTATTGATAATTTTGTTGTTCCTTAGTAATCTCGTTGTCAATGGGACATATTATTGCGTTATCAATCATTTCCGCAAATTTTTCAAAGATATTATGTATTATAATGTCTTTGAAGTTATTGGGATTAACATTACAACCGACAACAACAAGTAACGCCTCTGACATGAAATCGTCAAAATCATAAGGAGACCTGTGAACACAGAAATTAATCCTTTTTCTTATTTTTTCTTTATTTTGATCAAGAAATTCCTGAGCTTTGGCAAAAGTATTTCTTGAATAAGAATTTTCCTGTTGAATTTTTTGTTGTAATGGAAATTTAATCAAGCGCATAATACACCCCCTTGTTATTACGGTTTAACAAAATTTTTATTTTTATGGTCAAATCGGAACCAGCCACCGTGATTTTCTTGAAGTTGTTCTTCAGGAAAATATTCAAGACACTTTGCGTTAGCATGAATAGACCGTATGGTTTCAAACAGTTCCCGCTTTCTTACAATCGTTGGAACGGCAATCGGAACCGGAGGGTTACCTTTCGTAAAAACTATGCAGAAGTTCACTACTTTATCTTTGTTTTCTTCGGTTTCAAATTCGGTTTCAAATTTGCCTGTAACAATGGTTTTGAAATACTTTATCTTCTGTTGAAGTTTCTCAATTGCATAAAAAACAGTCTGAACATGCTTGTTATCGCTTAGTATATATAAAAATCCGCCCTTTTTCGTAAAAGGCATGGCGTCTATAATCGTTGTTATCGCTTTTTGGGTAAATGGTATATTCGATGGGTAATTCATCAGGGAAAGCATAATAACATTGAATTTGCTATTGTCAGGCAACTTAACTGTTTCGGCAAGCATGTTCTTTTTTACGAACTTAACAGTTTCGGTATATGCTTTGTTAATTGATATTTCTCTATTAAGCAGTTCAAATCTTACTTTATTGGATGCGTTTTGTTCCACAAAGCGGACTTTGTGGATCGTATCGCGCGAAACTCCGACAAATTTTGCAGCATATTCATCCACCCGACCTATATATTCGAATATTTCTTTGTCTCGAGTGTCAGAATTCTGACACTCGGACAGACCCGCATGGTTACTTGATTCTTTATCACAAAGTCCCTGAAGATTTTTTAGATTTTTAAGGCTATTTTCTGCTGCTTGAGACTTTTGCAACTCTGCAATCTTTATTCCGAGCAGCGCTCGGTTGTATGTGGTTAGGTTTCGTCTTGCAAGCTGGTTGTTTACCATCCAGATCATAGCCTGCTCTTTTGAGGCAAAATTTAACTCCTGGACGGCAAAAGGAATATTATATTCGTGGCAAATTAGATATCGATTGTGACCGTCAATGATTGTGCCATTCCAAGTTTTGATCGGCTCCATGCAGCCGTTCTCAAGAATCGAATCGATAAGTTTATTTATCTCATTATCCGAGAGCGGTGTGATAAGTTCCTTAAAATCGTCATCAACTCGCAAAGTCGGAAGCTCTATCTTTTTTTTCTTGCCCAATTTAACCTCCTGTTTTTTGGTATCTGTCAACAACGATCTTGATATCAATATGCTGAATCGACTGCATGAGAGAAATTATCTGCTGTATTACAAAAGACATGTTTGCAATTCTTTTGTTTCTAATTTTGTTCTTATGTCGGCGGCAAGAGCGATCAAAGCGGTGATAGTGATCGTAAAAAGCTAAATATTTTTCAATTTTGCGATAATCTCTTTCGTAAATCATGATCGTTGCCCGAGCGGGACAACGAATCGATATGTCTTTAGTAAGCGCAAGAAAAGCAAGTAAGATATTGTCTGTCTTGCGTTTTCCGGAACGACTTGTAAACACAAATAAAGCGTTTCCCGTGTTGCTGTCTTGCAACTCATAACTCACCGCAATTCTGCCGTATTTAAAATAGGCATGAAGATAATCTTTTTTCTGAATTAAGTTACTCAACGAATTTCTCCTGACTTTTCATTGCTGCAGGTTTGACAGGCAGCGAGTATATATAGT
>JALWSW010000045.1 GCA_027080125.1 Campylobacterales bacterium
ATAGCCGGTAATTTGAACAAAGAAGCAATTACCGGAGAGGTAAAGCATCTGCTCGAACAACTTCAGGTGACGGTCTCTGATTTTGCTAATATGAAAAATACCCTAAAGACAATTATAGAGAAGTTCGGAAACTATCCGAATGCTCGGCATGATGAGATAAGTTTTTTGGAGTGGCTGCTCGATGACAATTTCATCTTTCTCGGATACAGATTTTATAAAATTGATATCCGGGAAGGGTATATACAGGCAAGCGGAGATTCTTTTGGAATTACAAGGCTTAGCGACTCTAAATATAGCAATAAACGCTTTTTTAAGGATATAAGCGGTGAAATCATCGAGAGAATTACAAACGATAGCCCTCTTATAATCGACAAGACAAATTCCTACAGCATAATTGAAAGAAAGGAGCTGATGAATTTTATAGGAATCGCAAAATATGATTCTGATCAGAAACTTGCAGGAAGATTCGTTTTTCTCGGAATATTCTCAAATAAGGCTCAAACCGAGCAACCTTCATCCATACCGATTCTCAAAGACAAGTTGAACAAGATTGTTGCGGAACGAAATCTTGTTGTTGGCTCGCACGACTATAGAGAAACGGTGGGAGTTTTCAATAGTATTCCCAAAGATGAGCTGTTTCTGACCGATGTATCAAGTCTGAAGGAGCTGATTGATCTTATTATTGTCGAGGATCCTCTAAGGCAGGTAAGAATTTTTGTAAGACCTAATCTTTCTGCGCGCGGTCTTTCTATCATAGTAATTTTTGATCAGCATTTTTATAGCGAGGATGTTCTGAAGCGCATAACCAATTATCTGAAAGAACATCTTGCCGCCGATACGGTTGATTACAATATCTATTTCAGGGTACACGGTCTTGTGAGAATCCATTACTATTTCAATTTTTACAAACCTGTGGTGCATATCATTGATCTGCCCCATACTGAAGAGGCACTTGCCAAAATATTGGAAAGCTGGCAGCATCGACTCGTATCACTTATAAAAACCCGGTTTAAAGAAGGGACCGAAAAGATAATAGACAGATATTCCAATGCATTTGACACCGAATATCAAAACTGTACCGAGCCTGAGGAGGCAATAACTGATATTAAAGCGCTACATGAGTTTGTTTCCTCACCCACCGTAGTATTTGATGCCCGGAGAAAAATTGTAAAAATCTATTCTACCACAAAGGTTAGGCTGGCAGAAATCGTTCCGATACTCTCAAATATGAATCTTGTTGTTATTGATGAGGCGCTACATACGGTTCGTCCTGCAGAAGGAACTATCTATATCGAAAGATTGGATCTCAAGATTCCGGAAAACATTACCCTAACCAGCGAGGAAGCGGTTGCTTTGACGATAGAGAGCACATTGAAAACTGTCGTTGATAACGACACGCTAAACAGCTTAGCGCTTTACGGGCTTAGCTATGAACAGATAGATCTTATAAGAGCGGTCAGAAACTATCTGATTCAGCTTTCAGGTTACAGTTCATCAACAATTGATGGCATCCTGACAACTCATCCAAAATTCGCATTGCTTCTGATAGATTATTTTAACAATCGGTTTGATCCCGGCTTATCCAAAAGAGACGATGATAAGCTCAAAGATAAACTTTTCGAATATCTTGCCGGGCTAAAAGAACTTAAAGAGGATCTGATATTAAGATCGGTAATGACTGTCTTTTCAGCTATGATACGAACCAATTACTTCAAGTCCGACACGCAAGGGCATTATATCTCATTTAAGATTGCCTCGGGTGATATCTCATTTATGAAGCCGCCCGTTCCGCTTTATGAAATCTATGTTCATTCCTACAGCACCGACGGAATTCATCTAAGAAGCGATCTGGTCAGCAGAGGAGGAATACGTTACAGCGACAGACCTGATGACTTCAGAACCGAAATTCTCGATCTTATGAATACACAGGTTGCAAAAAACAGCATCATTGTTCCATCCGGTTCCAAAGGCGGATTTGTTATAAGACATCAGATCATAGACAATACGGCTGGGCAAATAAAAAGCTCATACTCAATGCTTATGCGGGGATTGCTTGATCTGACCGATAATATTGTAAAGGGGAAGATCGTTCACCCTGAGGATTGTGTAATATATGATCAGGATGATCCTTATCTTGTTGTTGCTGCCGATAAAGGAACCGCATGGTTATCAGACAGAGCCAACGAGATTTCCGCCGAATACAACTTCTGGCTACATGACGCATTTGCAAGCGGTGGAAAGTATGGATACGATCACAAAAAGGAAGGAATCACCGCAAGAGGCGCGTTTGAATCTGTAAAGTGGCATTTTAGGGAAATCGGGATCGATTTCAACAAACCGTTTACCGTGGCAGGAATAGGAGATATGTCAGGTGATGTATTTGGCAACGGGATGCTCTGCAGCGACAAAATAAAACTGATTGCCGCATTCAATCATCTTCATATCTTCATCGACCCTGACCCTGACCCTTCGATTAGCTTTAATGAGCGCAAACGGCTTTTTGGTCTTGCCCGTTCGTCGTGGGATAGCTACAATCCGTCGCTGATTTCTGCCGGAGGCGGTGTTTTTTCAAGAAAATCCAAATCTATCAAACTTTCCGATCAGGCAAAAAAGGCGCTTGGCACAGACAAAGATAACCTCAGCGGTGAGCAACTGATTCAGCTAATACTCTCTGCCCCTGTGGATCTTTTGTATAACGGAGGCATAGGAACATATATCAAGGATATAGGAGAACCTGACAGCGAGGTTGCCGACCATGCAAATGATGCATGCAGAATAACTGCCGATAAGGTCAGAGCCAGGGTAATAGGAGAAGGAGGGAATCTCGGTATTACGATGGCTGCAAGAGAAAAACTTGCAGAGCGAGGCATACGCATCAATACCGACGCGGTAGATAATTCAGGAGGTGTAAACCTTTCCGACCACGAGGTTAATCTGAAGATTCTTTTCAAGCCGTTAATGGAAAAAGGCAAAATGAGTCTGGAAAGAAGAAACGAGTTGCTTGAGGAAGTTAAAGACGAAGTAATAGACGATGTTTTAACGGATAACAAACTGGTAAACCTTATGCTTTCGTTGGAACAAGAGAGGATAAAGGATGAAAAATATCTTCATTTCCTTGGTATCGTTGCCCCTGAGGTCACCGGCAAAGCTCTGAAAAACCGCATTACCCGTCCGGAGCTTTCGGTTGTTTCTGCCTATGAAAGGATCTATCTAAAAAAACTGGTAGCCGGCAGCGATATTCGCAAATCTTACCTGTGCGATGAATATCTGAAAGACTATTTTCCGAAAAAGATAACCGACAACTTTGCAGATGCGGTATCAGGTCATCTTTTGAAAGATTCCATAGCATCAACCGGCATCTCAAGCCGTATTGTTAATTTTTCCGGTATAGCAACCGTTGATTATCTTAGCCGCATTACCTCAAGAAGCCGCATTGAGATTATCAAGCTGATTCTGATGCTTGATGAGCTGTTTGACCTGAAAAATTCCTATTACAGACTTATCGATGAGAAAAATCCGGTTGAACTTATCAAATTTTATGAAAGCAGAGTCGAAATTTTATTAAAAGAGACGGTTTTGAACAATATCGATCCGTTGTTAACAAACAATCAAAACTATACTCTTAAAAAAAGACTGGTCAGCTTTTTGAGATCGTTGAATATCTATAAAGAGGGCGAACCGTTTATAAATTACCTTAACAATAATTATATCTCCGGTTTTCCAACGGCTCTTAACATATCTGAGACCCTGTCAATACCTATGAAAACCTCATCCGAATCATTGCTCAGGATATACGATGCGTTTAATTTCGATAATATAAGGGTCACACTTGAGAATATAAAACTTTCCGATGACTGGGATTATCAGCTTGCCTGGCAGATTAGAAAAAAACTGAACAGGTGCGTGATTATGATTGCCGAAATAGCAAAGAAAAAATTTGATTCGGATATAAAACGTTGTCTGGAGTGCGATTTGGGCAGTTTGATTAAGAAAGAAACGGATCTGTTGCCCGAAACAATGGAAAATCTGCATCCGATTCTGGTTGTTGTAAACAATATTGCAGAGGTGATAGAAAACTTTGAGGAGTCTTAAAAAAAAGAGAGCGGCATTTAACATTCCGAAGCAGCATGGCGCCTGGATTTCGATTTTTGCCTGCTTTGCGCTCGGTTTGATAGTGGCAAAGCGGTTTGATTTCAAATCGCTTTTGCTACTGATATCGATTGTTGCCGGATTTTTATTGCGCTATAATATCTCGGAATCGATTAAAGACTTTGGCAAATTCAAACAGCTTCTTTTTCCGATTCTCCTCTATTTCCTGATTCTTGCAATATCCGGCTTGACTCTTCTTTTCTATTACAGACTGATAATACTCATTCCGCTTGGGGTCATTCCTGCAGTTTCGGCTTTTTCATATCTCTATTTTGAAAGAATCGGAAAACCTACCAGTACGATTTCGGAAATTATTGGAATGCTCGGCATAGCCACCATAGCACCGGCAGCTTATTATGTCGCATCTAAAAGTTTTGATATTCGTGCCGCCGGAATCTGGATAGTTTCTCTGCTTTTTTTCATCTGTTCGGTTTTTATTGTCAGATATCTTGCAAGAAACAGATTGCCCCGTAATACAGCCGAATATATAAAATCAGCAAAAATTCCTTTTTCCGTTTGCGCAACATCGGTTATTCTGGCATATCTTCTCGGAAAAGCCGATTTTTTGCCCGGTTATGCATTTATCTCGATCGCTCCCTCACTTATTCTGTTTCTTCTGTTGTCTGCGGCAAAAAAACGCTTTAAAATAAAAACGATAGGCATTGTTTCCACAATAAATATAACCATTTTTGTAATTTTATCTGCCATCAGTTTTATATCGTGAAGATAAAAAATTTGCTTCCGAAGATTCCTGATCTTTACGATGAAGTTTATGAACTATTAAAACAGATACCCGAAGGAAAGGTTTCAACATACAAAGCGATTGCCCGGGCGCTTGGGGATAAATCAGCGGCAAGAGCGGTGGGAAAGATTCTGTCTGAAAATGAAAACCCCGACCTTTATCCGTGCTATAAAATAGTCTATTCGGACGGAAAAGTGGGAAATTATCGATTCGGAGGGACGACTGAAAAAACAAAACGACTGGCTGAGGACGGAATAAAAATTGCCGGTGGAAAAGTGATCGGTTGCAATAATTGTCTTTTTGAGGATTTTTTATCTGATGCACCTTTAAAAAAGCTCCTGGAATATCAAAAAAGGTTTGTCGCAAAAACGGAATCTGTTGAGTTTGAGATTAAGACTATTGGCGGGGTTGATGTTTCATACTCATCTAATTCATCAGATGCGGTTGCGGTTTATACATTGTTTGATTTCAAAACAAATAAAATGACAGATTATATGAGCCATTCGGCTAAAATTCGTTTTCCATATATTCCCGGCTACCTTTCATTCAGAGAATTGCCGATCTTATCCGAGCTGATCGGGAAGGTAAAAAGTGCCGGGAAGATGGCCGATGTTGTTCTGGTTGACGGAAACGGCTTGCTTCATCCCAGAGGCGCGGGCATAGCGTCGATGCTTGGAGCAATCTGCAATATAAAAACCGTGGGGGTTGCAAAATCGCTTCTTTGCGGAACCCTCGGAGATGAGGGTTTTGTAAGAATGAACGGCAAGATTGCGGGAAAGAAGATAACAAAAGGTTTTAAGCCCGTTTTTGTTTCGGCAGGCTGGAAAACCGATCTTTCTGCTGCGGTTAATATTGTAACCTCAACAATGATTCACCGTCTTGCCGAACCGCTTCGCATGGCTCATATCCTTTCAAGAAACCTGTGTAAGCGGCTAAAACAATAGATTTAGTCTGATTGTTTAGCTAATGAAAAGGAAGCTGCATAATGCCGATGATAAACAACTTATGTGAAGTCAGGCAGAGGCAACTTGTTATATATTGCAATCGATCTTGATCCGGTTGACGCGCTGCAGTTTGAATAGGTTTGGATAATGCAGTATATTAAAAAGATTATTAAAGCTATGGGAGTGTATGACCCTCAGAGTTGCCCTTATTTTCTTAACGCATAAAACGCATAATAGGATAATATTTCTTAACACAAATTTCCCAATGCGGCAGTAAGAAAAGAAGAAGGAATAACTGCCTGCTTATCTACTTACCTATCCACTATCCGCCAGCCACTAAAGATGAGACTGATTCGTCGCTGGTGCTCCTCGCAGTGACCAAGAGGCGTCCTTGTGACTTTTTCTCTTCGTCATTGCGAGCGAACGCAAGTAAAGCGAAGCAATCTCTCTTTCAAAATTCATTATCCAAAATCTATAATTCACAATAATTGCCTACTCAACTTTCACTATTTACTGTTCACAAGCCACATGACAGGAAATTATCAAATCTGCCTAAAGCGCTATTTTGACAAGTTACTTCTGAAGCATCCTATCGGCAATTTGCTGTTGATGAAATTGTTATTTTGTGTAGAATGGCGGATATGGATGCATTGCTGCTTTTTTCAGGAGGTCTTGATTCAACAACCCTGCTTTACTGGGCAGGAAATCGGTTCGATACGATAGTTGCATTGACCTTTGATTATGCTCAGCGTCACTCCTTTGAGATAAAGATGTCTAAAAAGGTTTTGAGTAATTCCGGCATTGATAAAGTTTCACAGCTAATTTTTAAGATTGATCTTGCTCAAATAGGCGGCTCGGCTCTGACAGATTCCTCTATTGAGGTTCCTGATAATCCGATAGAGAACATCGGAAACCGGATTCCGATAACCTATGTGCCGTTTAGAAACGGGATTTTTCTCTCTATTGCGGCTGCTCTGGCTGAAAAAGAGGGAATCGGAACGATAATAGGCGGATGGAATCAGCTTGATTACAGCGGATATCCCGATTGTAGGGAAGATTTCATAAAATCTATTGAAAGAAGCATCAATTTGGGCACCAAAGTCGGCAGGCTCGAAAACGGAATAAAGATTCAGGCACCTTTGATAAATTTATCAAAAAAAGAGATAATAATGCTCGGCAAAAAAAACGGGGCTGACTATTCATACAGCTATTCCTGCTATAACGGCGAGCCTGTTCCCTGCGGACATTGCGACAGTTGCAAATTACGGGCGGCTGCATTTAAGCAAGCGGGTATCAAAGATGATTATCTTGTAAGGATATCCAAAGCTATCGGTAGATAGATTGCCCTCGCTGAGCAAACAGTTTGCAGCGGTTACGATACCGACATTAATAAGCAGAATAACAGGTTTTTTCAGAGACCTGGTAATTGCATCGGTTTTCGGTTCCACCGGCATAACCGATCTGTTTTTTATAGCCCTTAGAGCACCCAATCTTTTAAGACGCCTTTTCGGAGAAGGCACGCTTTCTCAATCCGCAGTCCCTATTCTTGCTAAGGCGAATAAAGAAAAATTTGCGGCAACCGCAAAATCACTCAACAGTATCGGTGCATCAATTTTGCTGCTTATATCTGCTGCCGGAGCCCTGTTTCCTCATGCGATTATTTTGATTATTGCTCCTGGCATTCTAAGTGATAACAGCAGAGCCAAAATTGCTCTTGATATGATACAAATCAGCTTTCCGTATCTGTTTTTTATCGGTTTTTCGGTGTTAATAGCAGCATCTATGAATGCCAAAAAACGCTTTATAATTCCTGCGGCAAGTCCGATTATGTTCAATATCGCAATCATTGCCGCCGCGCTTGTAGCCCATTTTTTTAATCTGTCAATTGTTACTCTGTGCTGGGGTATATTGGCAGGTGGCATAATCCAGCTTGTAATTCATCTTCTGGGCGCATCGGCTTATCATATTCCGCTGCTATTAAGTTTTAAGATTAATGATAATTTGAAACTGATAGCCAAAAGAATGCTACCGGCACTTATCGCTACAGGAGCTATGCAGCTATCAACCTGGGCTGATACAATCATAGCAAGTTTTCTAAATCAGGGAGCTATATCAACGCTGTTTTATGCCAACAGAATCATTCAGCTTCCGCTTGCTCTTCTTGCAATCAGCTTCTCTACGGTGCTTGTCCCTCATCTCTCTTTGAAATCTGATAAAGCAATAAAACAATCGTCTCAGGATCTGATGCCCGGATTTTTTATTCTCTTTTTTCTTGTCTCGCTCTTTCTTATTATAGCAGGCAAACCTATTACGGGAGTCATTTTTGAAAGAGGCGCATTTAGCGCAAATGACACGCAAGC
>JALWSW010000046.1 GCA_027080125.1 Campylobacterales bacterium
GTCCAACACTGGTTCACCATCGGAACCGTATCCTATCACGTGTCCTCGTAGTCGATAAACGTATTTGTATCCGTCTATTTTTGCATAGGCTAAACTGTCAGAAACAGATATACCGTTCTCGAAGTATCCGTCAATATAATTAAATGACCTTGTAAATTCACCGCTTTTTATTTTGTCGATTTCGTGGACATCATTGGTTGCTCTGAAAAAATAATCATATTTGACATCAAAAACTTCGTTGTTTAAAAAGCTTCTGATTGTATCGCTGTCGACTTTGTAACCGGCTGCAAGGTATATAACGGAATTTTTAATTGCCACTAAGTGCAAGTCTGAATAATCATCGAGCTCTTTAAAAATCACTTTTATCATTTTTCTCTCCTTCCTTTCTTTTTTATCAAGTACAAGCAAATTATAATTCAAGAATTCTGTTTTGTCAATAACAGAAAATTGAAGTGTTGATTAAGCTAAAATTAAGAAGTTTGAGAGAGAGAATTTTCTTGAGAAAGAAAAACCACTATCATCTTTTTTGACTCAAAAATTTTTTCTTGACACTTCTTTTTCTCCAAAACTTATAATCACACTTTTTGCAAATTAAGAGCATTGATTTTTTTCTTTCTTTAATTTCCGGTATCACTTATTGTCGGCAATTAAAATCGATAAAAAATAAGCCCCTTATAATAGGGGCTGCTTTTAAAATCTATCGAATAAAATGGGGGTCGTTTATCAATTTTATGAGCTGATTAGGTGGATATATTAGGACATCTGACAACCGGACTGAGAAAAATTTGAAGTCTCGATCATCTTGATCTATGATGTAGAATTTTTTTGTCTGAGTGCCAAAGGTAACATGATATTTTTGATCATAGGCTGGTAACAGATCCCATCGCCTCAACTTCAAAACGATTCTTTGAAGCTCCTTATAACTAAGAGGTTGATCTACTGGGATAAAAAACTCTTGTCCCTTGAGGATGTCATAAATTTTTTGGCTGACAAAGATGTATTTTCTATGTCCCCGTGGCGCAACAAGCAAGACGGGATTTTTGGCATACAAAGCATCCTCTAAATCACATCGAACCCACTGATAGGAATTGTCGCCTTCCTTTCTAAGAACAAAGTACTTTTCCTGGCTTGGATTGTATGTTGAGTGGCTATCAAACTCTGTGTGAGGAATTGGTATATATCCCTCGTTGATAGCTTCTTGTACTTTTCTTAGCTTTCCATCTCTGACAAGCATTTTATCACTTCCTTTTCGTATTCGTTTGTTAGCCCCCTTTGATTAAATTCGTGTATTTTTAAAAATCAATTTTAGCTTGGAATATATGATAAATAATATAAGTATTCTGTACCCAAACCAGAATCAACAGAAAAGGAAATTGTGCCATTTAACGAAAGAGGTTGTCCTTGATTTGGATAATGCGTACCACCTCCATTGGTTGATTGATAATATACTGTAGTACTGGAAGAGGATACATAAGTTGCACCACCACCAGACCAGCTCTCTCCATACACAAATTTTGTAATTAAGTTAATTTCGTTAGTAGCTAATACATAGGAAGCAGCTCCAGAACCAGAAATATTTTTCTCAATTGTACTAAAACTTGTATCCGAATTTTGAACTAAGGTAGTCATATCTGTTGTTGATATACTTGTAAGTGTTGAGCCATTATTCACACTTAATAGTATTAACAATCCATTTAATCCTATAGATGTAGAGCTTCCAGTGGTAGTTGACCCAAGCACCATTGAGCCAGAGTTGATATTTGAAATAAGAGTTTGTATAGGTGTTGTTAATGTAGATGCTTTTAAAGCATTAAATGCTGTCAGTGTTGTCATAGCATTTATGGCGACATAAGAACTTGTAATAGCATTCATAGCGGTGCTTGAAGCCGCTATATCGTTCATCGCTGTAGAATTGGCGGCTATATCTGAAACGGTGTTGAGTGGATCGAGATCTGTATGTGAGAGACCAGCATAAGTTGCAAGCCCCTTACCAATATAATAAGAAG
>JALWSW010000047.1 GCA_027080125.1 Campylobacterales bacterium
ATCACCAATCTTGGGATTGCAACAATAATCAAATAAAACATTTGAAATAGAAAAATCTGTATAAAATACCAAATGATCAAATTTTTGTTTTTTGATTTTATGTTGCCCAATTTTCAATATAGGAAAAAACATTTTATCATTTTGTGAATACTTATTGAGAGTTATAACAACATCTCTCAAAAATTTAGAATCAGTTGCTATTTTATCTATCTTATTATAAAATTTCTCTTTTCTAAGCCAAGCTTTAAGTCTTCCTTTTCTAACATGAAAAATTGTTTCTAAAATATTTAAAGCAACTTGTTGATTTATTTCTCTTGTTTTTTGCCTGCAACTCAGACTAATGGCATTTCTTGCTTTTGAAGTTTTCAGTGAATTTATCCAACTACATCTATATACAGGTTTTTCTCCGACAATAACATTTACAATATCACCATTTTTAAGTTTGCTAAGAAGTGGAACTTTTTGCTTATTTACATATATGGCTTTTGCTTTATCTCCGATTTCAGTATGAACAACATAGGCAAAATCAAGAGCAGTTACATCTCTTGGCAAAGTAAAAATGTCTCCTTTCGGAGAAAATACAGAAATATCCTCACTATATAAATCATTTTTTGCATATTCATAAAACTCTTGAATATTTTCATTGCTATTTTCACCTGATTGTAAGTCTTCAAGCCATTCAAGTTTTGGACTTAGTCCACTTTCTTTATATTTCCAGTGAGCCGCGAGTCCGTATTCCGCAGTTTTATGCATATCATAAGTTCTAATTTGAGCTTCTATGATAGATTTATTATCAAATACAGTGGTATGAATTGTCTGATATCCATTTTCTTTTGGAACCGCGATATAATCTTTAAATCGCGATATCAAAGGACTGAAATTCAAGTGTATTGCACCGAGTGCCATGTAGCATTTGAGTGGATCTCGTACAATAATTCTTATAGCTAAAAGATCCAAAACCTCTTCTATACTAATACCTTTTCTTTGCATTTTAAGATATATTGAATAGTAATGTTTTATCCTTTTTTCCAGACTAAAACTACCATCTATGAAACCATTGTTAAGCAATAGATTATGTACTTTGGATATAAAATGATTTAACTTCAATTGAAGTTGTTGCGTATGTTGTTTTAAATATTGATCTATTTTGTTATATTCTCTTGGCAATACTATTGAAAAAGTAATATCTTCAAGCATATTTTTAATAGTAGAAATACCCAATCTGTGAGCAATGGGAACATATACTACTAATGTCTCTTCTGAAATTCTTTTTCTTTTTTCTTCACTTAACGCATCAATAGTCAACATATTGTGCAATCTATCACAAAGTTTTACAACAAGGACTCTCACATCAACAATAGAAGCGACAAGCATTTTCCTGAAAGAAAGTGCGGATTTTGCAAGTCTCTCTTGAGAGTTTGAAGGCAATAGATTCTTATCTCTTATTTCTACTATCTTGGTAAGTCCTTCAACCAAATTTGCCACAGATTGTGAAAATTCATTTTTGACTAATTCTATTGTACACTCAGTATCTTCAACAACATCATGCAAAAGTGAAGCAATAATCATCTCTTTGTCGCCACCAAAATAGGCAACAATATACGAAACCAATATAGGATGAACAGCATAATCCTCACCACTTTTTCTATACTGTCCTTCATGGTAAAAAACACAAAAATTTAATGCTTTTTCAATATCTTCATCAAACTCAACTTTATAATATAAATATTTCTTTGCCTGTTCTATTGTTTTACAGGATTTTATATTATTTATTAATTCGGTCAATATGTTTTACTTTATTTTATGTATATCAATAAAATCAAGCTTATCTGCTGCGATCTCCATCAAAGCAATATCAGCAAATTTATATTTATTTTTATCTATATCAATCTCCGGTTCAGCACCCGCACTTAACTGCTCAACTCTTTTCGCAACTGCTATGGATAAAAGATATCTATCATTATTCATATTATCTAACGCATCTGCTGTTATTTTTTCT
>JALWSW010000048.1 GCA_027080125.1 Campylobacterales bacterium
TACTTCAATATCTCGCTGACAACACCTGCACCAACCGTTCTTCCGCCCTCTCTTATTGCAAAGCGGGTCTCTTTCTCAAGAGCAACAGGACTTATCAGCTCAGCGGTCATCTCTACATTGTCTCCGGGCATAACCATCTCCACACCCTCAGGAAGCTCTATGCTGCCTGTAACATCGGTTGTTCTGACATAGAACTGAGGACGATATCCGGGGAAAAACGGTGTATGTCTTCCGCCCTCATCTTTTGTCAGGACATATACCTGAGCCTTAAACTTCGTATGAGGGGTAATCGAACCAGGTTTTGCCAGCACCATTCCTCTTAATACCTCTTCCTTCTTTATTCCTCTCAAAAGAACACCTATATTATCACCTGCTCTTCCTTCGTCAAGTATCTTTCTGAACATCTCAAGGGATGTTGCAACGGTTTTCCTGGTAGGCTTAAATCCTACTATCTCAACCTCCTCTCCGGGCTTGAGAATGCCTCTTTCAACCCTTCCGGTCACAACGGTACCTCTTCCTGAGATTGTGAAGATATCCTCAATCGGCATCAGGAAAGGCTTGTCTATGTCTCTTTTAGGCTCCGGAACATAGCTGTCAATTGCATCCATAAGATCAAAGATAGCCTTGGTATGTTCGTTCTCCTGACCTTCAGGAGTCTCAAGGGCTTTAAGGGCTGAGCCTTTGATTATGGGAATCTCATCTCCGGGATAATCATAGCTGCTCAACAGCTCTCTTATCTCTTCCTCTACAAGCTCTACAAGCTCAGGATCATCAACCATATCGGTTTTATTGAGAAAGATTACCATTGCCGGAACGCCTACCTGCCTGGCAAGAAGAATATGCTCTCTTGTCTGAGGCATAGGACCGTCCGCAGCTGAGACCACAAGAATGGCTCCGTCCATCTGAGCGGCGCCGGTAATCATATTCTTGATATAATCGGCATGCCCCGGGCAGTCTATATGAGCATAGTGGCGTTTGTCGGTTTCATACTCAACATGAGCGGTGTTGATCGTAACACCTCTTTCCCTTTCCTCCGGTGCGTTGTCAATCTGGTCATACGCTTTAAACTCAGCCTGACCTTTCTGGGCAAGCAGCTTTGTTATAGCTGCGGTCAGTGTTGTCTTTCCGTGATCAACATGCCCGATAGTACCGATGTTAAGATGCGGTTTCGTTCTGATATATTTTTCCTTTGCCATATCTTACCTCCTTTATCTTGCCTGCAAAAAAAAATTTTTCATGGAGCCCACGACCGGACTTGGACCGGTGACCTCTTCCTTACCAAGGAAGTGCTCTACCAGCTGAGCTACATGGGCTTGGAGCGGGAAACGGGGTTCGAACCCGCGACCCCAAGCTTGGAAGGCTTGTGCTCTACCAGCTGAGCTATTCCCGCGCCTGGTGGAGAGGGGAGGATTCGAACCTCCGAAGGCTCCGCCGGCAGATTTACAGTCTGCTCCCTTTGACCGCTCGGGAACCTCTCCACACTCATTATGACGAAAAGTCAATATATCATCTAAAAAACAAATGTAAAGACCAAAAATTAAACTTTTTCACGCTTTTTTTACTCTGATTCGCAGCACTCGATTATAAATAATTTTACCGGCTATCTGCCCTAAAACAGCCGTTATGAGAAAGATTGGAATATAATAATAACTGATGCCAAAAAATATCCGCTGCAAGGCAATAAAGGGAATAGGAAGATGGATATAGAGGAACCATTTAAATGAAAACTTTTTTTGCGGCGCCCGTAAATACCCGAATGGAACATCTATCGCAAAAGCAAATAACGCCAAATACCATACCATAACGCTAAAATATATTCTTTTAAAAAAGTGTCAAGTCAATAAAAAGATAACTTGACCTCCTTAATCATACAATAAAAATTTGTCACCGTTGCAAACCGTCTGGAAAACGAATCGTGAGAACTGCATATAAAATTGTTAAAGCATCTTTTTTCCTGTTGCGGGTAAATCTCACAAACAAATAACATCCTGCAAAATGAGCTAATGAGGTGATAAAATTGTTATTACAACAAGAAAAACATTTTGAAAAAATTGAGACTGGGCTCTGGGCATCTTTACATAGCTTCACAAGGTATTATTATATGCTTATCTAATTTTTACAACGAGGATGAGAAAATGAAGAAATATAATGTTGCGATAGCAGGCGCCACCGGAGCGGTGGGACAAGAGATGCTAAAGATTCTCGAGGAGAGAAATTTTCCTATTAAAGAGCTGAGGCTTTTGGCCTCCTCAAGATCAGCGGGAAAAACCGTAAATTTCAAAGGCAAAACATTCAGAATAGAGGAATTAAAAAAAGATTCGTTTAAAGATATTGACATAGCCCTGTTCTCAGCAGGCGCATCAAGAAGCAGAGAATTTGCACCCTCGGCGGTTGCATCAGGTGCGGTCGTGATAGACAACAGTTCAGCATTCAGAATGGATGAGGATGTGCCTCTTGTGGTGCCGGAGGTAAATCCGAAAGATGCCTTCGGTCACAACGGAATTATAGCAAATCCTAACTGTACCACGATAGTTATGATAATGGCGCTCAAACCGCTTTATGATTATTCAAGAATAAAACGAATCATAGTTTCAAGCTATCAAGCCGCCTCAGGCGCAGGGCTAAAGGCTATGAACGAACTTTCCGAACAAGCGATAAGCTGGGCAGAAGGCAAAGAGATTGCCGTAGATAAGTTTCCGTATCAGCTTTTGTTTAATGTTATTCCTCAGGTGGATATTTTTATGCCGAACCGCTACACCAAAGAAGAGATGAAGATGGTTAATGAAACAAGAAAGATGCTTCATGATTCGGAGATAAAAATCTCGGCGACATGCGTCAGGGTTCCGGTATTCAGGGCTCATTCGGAAGCTGTTACCGTTGAATTTGAAGACAAGATAACACCGGAAAAGGCAACCGACCTTATAAACAATTTTCCGGGCGTAAAGATAACCGATAATATTGATAAGGCAGTCTATCCGATGCCTCTGTTTGCAGACGGAAAAGATGACTGCGAGGTAGGAAGAATCAGGCAGGATATAAACGGAGAAAACTGGCTTTCAATGTGGGTCGTAGGAGATCAGATAAGAAAAGGAGCCGCGCTTAATGCGGTTCAGATTGCCGAACTTTTGATAAGCTGATGTTAAGCGAAACCGTAATCACAAAGAACAAAAACGGCAAACCGGAGGCAAGGAAACTGGTAAGCTACGGAAGATTTGTAATTTATGGTTATATCAATCCTGGTACTTTGGAAAATTCCTCAGATAAACAACGCATCTTTATGAAAACCGAAGACGGCGCAATATTGTCATATTTTATCATCCCGATAAAAGGAAAGCGTATGCTGATGATAGAGGCGGAAAACAACCCGGACAAGCAAATCTGGGACAGCTCAAATCAAAAGCCGGTTGAGCTTGAAAAACTTCTGGAGAGAAAATTATGAGAAAAAGAATAGGCTTGTTTGTAGTTATTATACTAATTATAGTATCATTGATAGTTGGTTACAGCTATATTCATCATAGAATGGTATATGCGGTTACAGATGCGGTATTTACCGAATCAGACAGTCTGAGTAATCTGGCATTTCAGCTTGTCGGCGGAAAGATAATAAAGATGCCTTATGAAGAAGGGGATTATGTTAGAAAAGGAGAGATTCTTGCAGTACTTGATTCTACCGAGCTTGAAAATGCCAGAAAAAAAGCGTTATATAATCTTGGATCGCTTGAGAACAGACTCAATTCTCTGAAAACCGGGCTCTCAAGAACAAAAAAAGCAATTCGGATTAACAAAAATATTGCCCGACTTTCGGTCAGCTCGGTCGGCTTTCAAATTGCCTCAGCAAATGCTATGCTCAAAAGCAAAGAAGCTCTGCTTGAAAAACTTAAACGCGATTTTGCCAGGGCAAAAAATCTTTATATTCATCATGCCCTTTCAAAGGTAAAGTATCAGGATTCCCGCACCGCCCTGGTCTCTGCTGAAAACGAAATACTGTCACTGAAAAAAAAGATA
The DNA here is from genome assembly GCA_027080125.1 of Campylobacterales bacterium. Taxonomy (GTDB): domain Bacteria; phylum Campylobacterota_A; class Desulfurellia; order JAADFJ01; family JAADFJ01; genus JAADFJ01. Next base: position 4,006 of record JALWSW010000048.1, read on the forward strand.
ACGGGATTAAAACTTAGTTTGCCGATCTCAAAACAAAAACTAAAAGCTGCCGCAAATGAGGCAAAACGCATAAAAGAGATAACATCTCAAATAGAAGCGGTAAATAACCAAATTAATGCCCTCAAAGAACAGATAAAATCGATAAATTACAGAATATCTCAAACTAAACTGATAAGTCCGTTTGACGGAGTCATAGCAAAAAAATATCAAAACGTCGGTTCGGTTGTTGCTCCGGGAACATTCATCTATTCAATAGTAAATCCAAAATCGATCTATATATATGCACTTCTTGAAGAGCAAAAACTAAAAGGCGTAAAAAAAGGCAATCCGGTAAATATCTCTATCGATGCGTATCCTGATAAGAAATACAAAGGGGTTGTGGAAGCGGTTCTTCCCACTACAGCTGCCAAATTTTCGCTTGTTCCAAGAGATATAGCCGCCGGAGAGTTTACGAAAGTCTCTCAACGGGTAGGTATAAGAATAAAGATTACCCAAGGGGATATATCCGCTCTTAAAGTGGGGCTCGGAGCAGAGGTGGAGATAAAACGCTCAAAATGAGCGAACCGATTTACAAAACCGTCTCGAATGCACAGCGATGGCTGATTACCATTGCGGTAATGGCAGGAACGTTTCTTGCAATACTGAATACGACAATTGTCAATGTCGTAATACCTCATATGATAGCTCCGCTTGGAACCGACCTATACGGAATTCAATGGGTTATAACCGGTTATATGATGAGCGCGGCAGTCAGCCTTATGCTTGTTGATCATATGACAAAAAAATATGGCTATAAGATAATTTTTATCACCGGAATAGTGATATTTACCGTTGCAAGCATATTGTGCGGAACCAGCAAAACCCTTGAGACTATGGTAGCCTCACGTGTTCTTCAGGGCACAGCGGAGGCGATGATGGTGGCAACTGCGCAAACCATTATGTTTACCATATTTCCTCCTGAAAAAAGAGGGCTTGCAATGGGTATTTACGGGCTGGGCGTCAGTTTTGCTCCTGCAATAGGTCCGCTTTTGGGAGGATGGGTAACCGATAATCTCGGATGGCGTATGGTGTTTTTTATCGGGGTTCCTGTAGGCATCATAGATTTGGCATTATCTCTGATATCGGTTCCGAAAATCGCCAACCCAAGCAAATCGGCAAAATTTAATTATGCAAGTTTCCTGTTTATATCATCCTTTACAGTCTCTCTTCTTCTGCTGCTTTCAAAAGGTCAGCAAAAAGGCTGGTTTCAGTCAAACTACATCGTTTCAATCTTCTTTTTAATGATTATCTTTCTTCTTCTTTATATTGCCTCAGAGCTCTATTCAAAGAACCGTTTAATCGATTTTTCCATCTACAAAATCCCCGAATACAGATACTCGATGCTGACGTTCTTTTTTGTCCTTGGATTTTCCCTGTATCAGATCTTCTTTCTCTCGCCGTTATATTTTGAGAATGTAAAACATCTTACAACCTTTCAGGCAGGACGCGACCTGTTTTTTATGGGAATCTTTATAGCATTGACCGCTCCTTTTGCCGGAGCAGTCTCAGATAAGATAGGAGCGCTCAAGGTATTGGGATTTTCATCAATAATATATATAATTACAACAATTTTTTTGATACCCCAGATGAATTACTATACCCCTGAGATTAATTCTATCGGTTATCTGATACCGATGGGAATAGCTATGGGAGCATTCTTTGCGCCGGTGAGCATTCTTGCATTGCGAGACATGCCAGCAGATAAGATGGGAATAGCTGTTAATCTGCAGCAATATCTGAGATTTACCGGAGCATCGTTTGGAACCGCTGTTGCAACCAATACGCTTCAGTCAAATGCTGCGCTGCATTATGAGCTGATAGGCATCCAACAAAACTACGCTTATCTGAACAACTGGCTCAACGGAATAGCCAATCTTTTATCACCTGTTATGAATCATTTCCAAGCCGTCCTTAAAGCTCATATTCTGTTTGGAAAGATAAAAGAGCTTTTTGCGTTGTCATTCTCTTTTCAGCACAGCTTTCTGTATGCCGGATATTGGGGAATCTTCGGTCTTTCCTTCCTTATTCTGATTGCAATTCAGAAAAAACCGAAAAAGAAACCTTCCTGAATTCAAAAGCCTCCGCGGCGTTTTGCAATCGGATAGCGTCTGCCGTAACCAAACGCCTTTACGCTGATTTTGATTCCGGGTGGAGCCTGACGACGTTTATATTCGTTTCTCTCAACCATATCTACCGTTTTCTTAACCGTATCAGGATCAATTCCCTTCTCGACAATCTCCTCGGGAGACTTCAACTCCTCAAGATAGAGCTCAAGAATTCTATCCAAAATCTCATACTCAGGCAGAACATCCTGGTCTTTCTGATTGAAGGCAAGTTCCGCCGAAGGTGCCTTCTTTATAATATTGACAGGTATAACGGTTCTCTTTCTATTCAGAAAATAAGCCAGTTTATATACCTCGGTTTTATAAAGATCCGATATCAAGGCTAAACCTCCGGCAAGATCGCCATAGAGCGTTGTATATCCGACAGCCATTTCCGATTTGTTGCCGGTGGAAAGCAGAAGCCAACCGAAATTGTTCGAAAGAGCCATAAGCAGAATACCTCTGATGCGTGCCTGAATATTTTCTCTCGCAACAGCTTTTATGTTGTCTCCCAAAACAGACTCAAGAGATAATAAAAACCGGTCGAATATCTTATCTATCGGCAAATTAAGCAGCTCAATCCCAAGATTTTTGGCAAGCTCTCTGGCATCAATTATGCTTTCACGAGATGTAAAGCGGCTTGGCATCATAACAGCCTTGACATTTCGGTTTCCCAAAGCGGAAACTGCAACTGCGGCTGTAACAGCAGAATCGATACCACCTGATAATCCCACAACAACCTTTGAGAAACCGGTTTTCTTGCAATAATCGGATAATCCGACAATCAAGGCATTATAAATATCTTCAATCTCGGAAAACTCAGGCGAAATGGAATCGATTTTATCGGAATCATATGCAAAACCGCCTTCTTTGAAAGCCGGACATATCTTCACAGCAGCCCCGTCCTTGATAACAAAACTTCTGCCGTCAAAAACAATCTCGTCGTTGGCGCCTATCGCATTTACATAGATTAAGGTTGTTTCAAGTCGTCTTGTAAGCTCAGAAAAAATCTTCAGTTTTGTATCGAACTTTTTTTTGCTGAAGGGAGATGCCGAAATATTTATCAGATAATCGATTGAACCGGGCAAAATACCGGATAGAGGATCAACATTATATCTGCCGGCAAACCCAAGCAGTTCCGTTTTTGCCCAGATATCCTCGCAAACCGTCAAAGCTATTCTTTTGCCCATAAATTCAAAAACAGACAGTTTGACACCAGGTTCAAAATAGCGATTCTCATCAAATACATCATAATATGGAAGCAGCATCTTATCATGTATATGACATATCTTACCTTTATGAAGAAAAAAGGCGCTGTTGAATAAAGATCGTCCCGACCCGACATTTTTTCGCACACTTCCAAGAACAACCGCCAATTTTTCAGATAATTTGGCAATCTTTTCAAGATAATAACCAGCCGCATCGATAAATTCGGCTCGCTCAAGCAGATCCTTCGGAGGATAACCAAGTAGCGACATCTCCGGTAAAACAGCCATATCAACTTTTCCCTCCAGAGACTTCAAAGCAGATGCTATTTTTTTATAGTTACCTTCCAGATCTCCGACAACCGAATTTAGTTGCAAAAGCGCAAATCTCATACATTCTCTCCTTTTTGCTCAGGTATCAAAACGGTAAGAGCTTCAGGCATCGAGGTTATCTCAACAGGTGTTTTGCATATCCAATCACCATCTATATGAGCATCAACACCTGCTTGTTCGACAAGAATCCTGTTTGCCTTAAAATAAAACGCATCCCTTGAATGTTTTGACAAAAGAATCGATATTGCATAATCAAGAGCAAATCTACGTCTAAATATAACAACATCAAGCGTGTCGGAAAACAGGCTTGCCTCAGGAACCGCAGAAAACCATCCTCCGTAGCGCCTTCCGTTGCCTATTATCGCCGAATATCCTTCAATCTGTCTGCCATCAATGTCAAATTTGATTTT
>JALWSW010000049.1 GCA_027080125.1 Campylobacterales bacterium
GACCGCCTTTCTCGAGCGTTTCAAATCAACAAAAAACTGCCTCGTAACCGATTCTGAAAACCGGCTTTTTATTATCTTATCAATTGCTTTTTCCACATCGGTATCGATCTCCTGAGCACCAAAGTCAATTGTATTGCCGGCTATGGAACATTTTATTGCCGTTAAAACGGGATTATCCGAACCTCTTATCAAATCTTCAATCCGCTCCTCCAGCATTAACGCCATATCGTTTTGCGATTTTTTTACCGATTGATACGGGTCAACCTTGCCAACCGAATCCTTTATCATCTGATAAATTTTTTCCGAAAGATACGGTGGAGCCAGATCAAGTGTAGAGTTTGCCAGAAATTCCCTTATATTCCGGGCAGTTTGTTTTTTCACCTCTTCTTTTGCAGAAAATCTATCGGCTACCCGCTCCATCTGTCTTATGAAGCAGTCAAGACATTCCGGCTTTGTTTTCATGAAACCTTGATTCCTGAGACTCTCACTCCCTTTGGACCGATGTAGTTTGACCTTTTTGTTATATCCGAGGAAAACTCAGCGTTTTTAAAACATTCGGAAATTTTGCCGGTAATCGTGCCTCCTCTTATCGGATACGATTTGCCGTTATCCACAAAATATCCCGTTCTTATCTCGCTTGAAAACTCTCCGGTAATCGGGTTCGGTTCAAATGTGGAAAAACGAAGAAGCTGCAAAAATCTGCCGCTATACAAAGAACCGAGGCTCTGCTTTCCCGGCTCCACCTTTATACAGCGGATATCTCCTATCGGCTCTATCGAAAGAAAATCCGCATATCGCTTTGAGGCGGCAATACGTTTGAATATACCGTTTTCTATTATTATGTAATTCTTAAGTGCCAAACCGTTTTCATCAAACGGGCTTGTTTTCACAAATCCCTTCTCGAGCGGAACCGAATGAATCGTTAAATTATCGGTTTCGACAACCGGTTGTTCAAGCTTAAAATTAGACCATTTCTCAAATGCGCTTTTTCCACCTGCATTTGCAACGAAATAATCAAAAAGCGTATCAAGTGCCTCACCCATAAACAGCACATCAAATGTTCCTTCTGGCGGACTGGCTGCATCTGCTGATTCAATTGCAAAAACCGCATAATCAGGCAACACCAAATCCATGTGCATATCTTCAAGAAACGGCTTTTTTATGACAAGTTCGATATCGCTGCTTCTGCCTTTTTCGTTGACAATATTTATATAAGCTGAAAAATTCGAATATTTTTTAGACGCATTAAGACCTAAACTGTTTTCTATCTCAACAGAAACTACCGATGAAAAAAACTCTCCCGATGCATATTTCAGATAGTTGCCAAAACGTTCCAATGTTTTCCGGGTATCAAGAGACATTTTTTCAAGTGACTCGTATCTAAGCGCCTCAGAATCAAGCAGTTTGACCGTTTTATACAAGCAGCGCTCGGGCAAAGACCAGCGTGGGCTTGAAGAATACTCAAGATTGTTGGTTGCCTCTTTTACAACCGCAACAGGATCATCATCGGCACTTACATAAAAATTTGCCTGATGAGTTTTATCGTTTTCATTTTTTAGCAAAAGTCCTTCAAAAATCGTATAGTTTACATAGCGCTGTTGTTCCACTCTTCCGGCGCTTATATATCGTTCGATTCTTGATACGCTTTTTTTTGTAAGCTGCCATTGCGATATGTCGCTTATCGCTTCGATTATTCTCTTTTTCATGCCACAGATGCAATAAGTTTCAAATAGGGACCTCCGTCGGTCACCTTCACAATCTCTTTTTTCCCTTTTCCGCAGTATCCAAGTCCATCGATTTCAACCTTATCCGAAACCATAGAAACCGATTTAAGCAGATCAGGAACAAAACCGCTTACTATTACCGGAGAAAAAATCCTGCCGGTGAGCCTTCCGCCCTTTATCTCTTTGGCAGCAAGCCCCTCAAGCTGAATCCCCCATCCTTTCGGGTCTTCCATTCCGTTTGTCGGATAGCATAACATCAATCCTTTC
>JALWSW010000050.1 GCA_027080125.1 Campylobacterales bacterium
ATGTCTGCCGTGTCTGATATCGTTTCTTTCCTTGACTCTGTCCATAGACCGAATTATAATATATAGCATATGATTGTCTGTCAAGCATATAGGTTTAAGGTGAACTACCCCTCATTGAAATGAGGAGCTTCCTGTTTCAGCGAAAGGGTGCTTCTTAGGTAGCCAAAGACTACGGTCGTCCACAGTGCCTTTCTCCGCAGGCGTAAGTTCGGGCAGTTCCTGCCCTACTTTATATAGATTGATTGCAGCGTTTATGTCTCTGTCGTGCTTTGTATTACAGACAGGACAAACCCATTCCCGATCCTTCAGAGTTAGAGATTTGTTTACATATTTGCAAACAGAACAGGTCTTTGAGGAAGGATAAAATCTGTCAACTCTTATCAGTTCTCTGCCGTACCAGTCTGCTTTGTATTGGAGCATATTGATAAACATACTCCATCCGGCATCAGATATTGCCTTTGCAAGATGATGATTACCGAGCATACCTTTCACATTCAAGTTCTCTACCGTAATCACTTGGTTTTCGTTAATTACGGTTTTTGACAACTTATGCAGAAAGTCCGCTCTCTGACATGCTACCTTCTCATGCAGCTTTGCCACCTTTCTGGAAAACCTGATGTAGTTGTTAGATGCTTTTGTGTTATCCTGTTTTGTTCTTTTATGTTGTTTTCTATCTAATTGTCGTTGTAATCTTTTGAGTTTCTTTTCAGATTTTGACAGATGCTTTGGATTATCTATCTTATCCGTTTTGATATTATTATTATTATTGCTGCCCTGAGCTACGGCAGCAAAGCTTTTGATACCGACATCTATACCACATACCGATTGAAAAGGCAGCAGTTTTTGCATATCCTTTTCTACAAGAACGGAAAGATAATATTTGTTTGTCGGTGTTTTTGATATGGTAAGAGATTTAATCTTTCCTGTTATCTCTCTGTGAAATCTAACTTTAATACCGGTTTTCAGTTTGGGTATAAAAACCCTGTTGCCTTGAATACGAAAGTGTTGAGGAATGGCAAAAGCTCCGTTGCGTTTCTTCTTCTTTTTGAATTTGGGAAATTCGGATATTCCTTTAAAAAAAGCTTTGAATGCTCTGTCAAGGTTTATCACGGCATTCTGCAACGATTGAGAATTGACCTCTTCTAAGAATGAGTATTCTTTTTTCAGATCGGGTAGGTATTTCTTATAGGCATAAAGATTCCAATTTGTATGATCTGTTCGGTAATCGGTTTTTGTTTTATATAGCATGTGGTTATACACAAATCTTACGCAGCCTATGGATTTATTAAGATGTTCTCGTTGTTCTCTATTCGGATATAATCTGAATCTGTAGGTATAATCAGTCATTTTGTTGAGATTCAATATATTTTCGTATGGCTTCTTCTGATATAGAACCTATGGTTTCAATATAGTAAGACGGATTCCATAGATGTCCTTTATATAGCTGTTTTTGTAAATTCGGATATTCCATAAATAACCATCTTGCACTTATTCCTTTTAACATCTTGACAATATATCCGGGCGCTATTTTAGGATGAGCCGAAATGAACAAGTGAATATGGTCCTGTTCGCCTGTTTTTACCTGAGATATTGTAAATCCTTTATCATTAGCTATTTCTTGAAATGAGTTTTGCAGGTAATTCTCTATATCTTTATTAAGTATTTTTTTCCTGTATTTCGTTGAAAAAACTATATGATAATTGCAATTGTAAATACAGGTTCTTGCACGAATTAGATTCTTTTTGCTCATACATATAGTATAGCAAAAGTTTATAAAAGGTCAAGTGGGAAATAAAATATATTATAGACATATGATACCTGCTTTCATCTCTCATTTGAAAAAGAGAGGATTCCCGCAGGATTTCCTAAATACAAAGGCGATAAAACCCGATGTTCAAACAACTTTCGCAAGCAAAAGCAGAAGATAAAACGGATATGGAAACGTATAGCAGACGCAAGGTATGACTATCTTCAGAAGCTCTCCACCGCC
>JALWSW010000051.1 GCA_027080125.1 Campylobacterales bacterium
AGCATTCCAAACGCAAACTATCAGTCCGGTTCGATACCCGGCTCAGATGTGGGAGCATTGCCGTTTTTGATAAAAGATGAACAAAGCGCATGGAAGATTGTCAAAGCCGGACTTTGGAAGCAGGGGCTCAACCAAAAATGGATGAAGAAGAATATCAAGGTTTTGGCTCAGGCACCGGCCGGATTGTATCAGTTTGGCAATTCGCGACACCCTGTAAAATCACCCGAGGATGTCAAAGGGCTGATCTGGGCGGTTTCCAGCAAGGCTCACGCAAAGGCTGTTGAGGTTCTCGGCGGCTCGCCTACATTTATGTCCTCATCCCGTCTTTATACGGCATTAAAACGCAAAACCATAGACGGTTGCCTCAGACCATATCTCACCTACAGTGGCAGAAAACTTTTTGAGGTAATGAAATATCTCAGCATAACAAATGCCGGAAACTATACCATTGTGTTTGCAATGAACAACAAAAAGTTTGCTTCTTTGCCAAAAGATATAAAAAAACTTTTTGAAAAATCTGCTTGGAACTGGGCAAAATGGTCTGAAGATGAGGTTATGAAAACCAAACGCAACTCACTTGCCCTGTTTGAGCAAAAAGGAATGAAAATCGAAAGATTAAACACGAAGGTGCTTTCAGAGTTCAAGTCAAAGATGCATCCGGTCTATGATTGGTGGCTCAGCAAGGTTCCGGACGGAAGGAGATATATCGATTTTATAGAAGAACATCAGTAGCCGGTTACCGCAGCAAAGATTATGCAAAAAGGCATCGGTTTACAATAGTTTACAATATGGGTAGGTTGCAAACTCTGCTGATAAAAGCCTCGGGTTTAATCTCCACAGCCGCGCTCCTGTTTCTTCTGTTGCTTGTATCTTGGGGCGTTTTTTCAAGATATATCCTGAGGACTCCAAGCCTTGTGGCGCTTGAGATCTCAGGATATATGATGGTGTTGCTTGCATTTTTACCAGCAGGATATCTTGCATACAAAAATCAGCACGTAGCATCCGAGTTTTTGGTTTCGAGGGTCTCAAACAGGGGAAAACTGATTCTCAAAGTCGTTTCGAATATCGTTGTGGGGTTCTATTCTATAATCATACTTTACGAAGGAATAAAGACGGTATCGGTTATGTATCAAGGCGATTTCAGATCAACCACACTGCTTAATTTTCCCACCTGGATAGTCTATCTTTTGATACCGCTTGGCTCCTTTTTTCTGATTCTTCCGGTTTTATCAAACATTATCAAACTGTTATCGGAATACAAAAATAGAGAACTATAGCATAGTTTTACTAATTATCGCCGCGCTTGTTCTGTTTTTAACCCTGGGGGTTCCTGTTTTTGCATCGCTTGGAATCTCAAGCATAATCGGCATTTTGCTTTTAAACGGAATTGCAGGGTTCAATGCGATTCCTGATATTTTCATAGAAAAGCTTGATAACTTTGTGCTTGTTGCAATTCCACTTTATATTCTGATGGGTGAAATAGTGTTCAGAAGCGGAATGGGGGGCAAGCTTTACACAACTGCGAGCAAATTTACCGGAAAAATACCCGGGGGACTTGCGGTAGGAACGGTTATCGCAAGCGCCGTTTTCGGAGCAATGTGCGGGGTAAGTATTGCAGGAGCAGCCACAATCGGTTCTGCTGCCATACCTGAAATGTTAAATCGTGGTTATGACAAAAAACTTGCCACCGGTTCGGTTGCAGCAGCAGGCGCTTTGTCACTACTTATACCTCCGAGTATAGGATTCATACTTTACGGAGCGGTTGCTGATGAATCGGTAGGAGCTCTTTTTACTGCCGGCATTGTCCCGGGCGTAATTTTATCGGCAATGATGATAATTTATATTATTGCAAAAGCTTATATAAAACCGCATTCAGCCCCAAAAACCGAAATGCCGCGGCAAGACAAGCTGAAATCCGCTGTTGGGTCGTTGCCTGCAATGATATTAATCATAATCGTTCTGGGAAGCATCTATCTTGGTATAGCAACACCAACCGAATCTGCAGCCATTGGCTCCCTCGGAGCATTTTTCATAGCAAAATTTATCCTCAAAAAACTGAGTCTAAAGTTGTTTATAGAGGTACTTTACGCTTCAACTAAAACAACAGGAATGATACTTTTGATATTTGTCAACGCAATGCTTTTAGGATATCTCCTGACAAGATTGCAGATTCCCCAGCAGATGGCAGATTTTGTAGCAAATATGCATATGGCAAAGCCTATAATACTTTTTGCTGTTACCGCTCTGCTGATTTTTTCTCGGTATGTTTCTTGACGGAGCTTCGGTAATACTGATTGCCACACCAATCCTGCTTCCTGTCATCACAGCTCTTGGCTACAGCAAGCTCTGGTTTGGGGTTATAATGATGATAACCGTTGAAATGGCGGTTATAACGCCCCCTGTCGGACTGAACCTCTACGTTATAAAATCGGTATCTCCTCCCTCAATACGCCTCAATGACATTGTATCAGGGGCACTGCCGTTTGTTGCGGTGGAGCTTGTTGCCGTTTTTCTGTTTATGCTGTTTCCGCAGATTATTTTCTGGCTTCAGGCTTTGCGATAGATGCGGAAACTGTTGACGCAAATTAAATATTAAGTTATATTATCAAAATGATTATAGATTATCCTAAAAAGAGATATTGATGGAAATAATCGGGGTAGATACCGGAGGCACATTTACAGATTTTATCTATAAAACTGGTGAAAAATGGTCTGTTTATAAACTGCTTTCATCCCCGTCTGATCCTGCAGATTCTCTGCTGAAGGGGCTAAAACGGATAATAAGTTCGAAGAAATTTAGAATCGTTCACGGCTCAACAGTGGCAACCAACGCCATTCTTGAAAGAAAGGGAGCGCGCACTGCGCTTATCACCAACAGCGGTTTTGAAGACATAATAGAGATAGGAAGACAAAACAGAGAAGAGCTGTATAACCTCTCATATAAAAAACCCGCTCCGATAATCCCTCGAAATCTTAGATTCGGCATAAAATGCAGAGTCACCTCAGGGGGCAAAATCCTTACCGGTATAGATGAATCTGAATTGAATCAAATTATAACAAGATTAGAAAAATCGGAGATAGAATCGCTTGCCGTCTGTTTTCTGTTTTCCTACCTCAACCCATCTCAAGAGCTTCAGGTTAAAAAAGCCGCTGAAAAACTGCGGATACCGATTTCACTATCAAATGAAATAGTTGCCGAGTTCAGAGAATATGAACGCACATCAACTACCCTCATCAACGCTTATGTGTCGCCGAAAATGAAAAAATATATACAATCCGTTTCTGAAAATATCGGAAATAACGAGTTTAGAATTATGCAGTCAAACGGCGGAAGCATCTCTGCAGAAACGGCAATGAACGAGTCTGTCAGAACCATTATGTCAGGACCGGCAGGCGGTGCGGTCGGAGCATACAATCTTGGTAAAATGGCAGGATACGGCAGGCTCATTACATTCGATATGGGCGGCACATCTACTGATGTATGCCTTATTGATAATAAACTTCCTTTAAGCGTTGAATCCGAAATATCAGGATTTCCGGTTAAAGTGCCGATGATAAATATACACACCGTAGGCACAGGCGGAGGATCCATCGCACATCTGGATGCGGGAGGTTCTTTAAAGGTGGGTCCTGAAAGCGCCGGGGCTGATCCTGGTCCTATCTGCTATGGCAAAGGTGATAAAATTACGGTTACTGATGCGGATCTATTTCTCGGACGTCTTGTGCCGGATTATTTTCTGGGCGGAAATATGAAACTTTACAAAAACAGATTGATGGGCTTTTTTAAGAAAGAAGCAGAGAAAATAGGCCTTTCCGAAAAAGAGCTTGCCGAGGGCATCATTTCTGTTGCAAACGCATCTATGGAGAAGGCAATAAGGGTAATATCGGTTGAAAAAGGGTTTAATCCGCAGGAATTCACGCTTTTTTCTTTCGGGGGAGCCGGAGGAATGCATGCGGTATTTCTGGCTCGTCTTTTGCATATACCAAAAGTTTTTGTTCCGAAAAACCCCGGAATACTTTCCGCCATAGGAATGCTCACCGCAGATATTATCAAAGACTACTCACTGACAATTATGGTAAGGGAAACCGATGTAACGGCAAAGCAGATAGATGACAGATTCAAACCTCTCGAAAAAAGCGCATTTGAGGAGTTGTTAAAAGAAGGGATAAGTAGGGAGAAGATAATATTGGAGCGATTCCTTGATATGAGATATGCCGGTCAATCTTATGAAATTATGGTGCCGTTTAATGAAGATTATATCGAAGAATTTCATCTGCTTCATCAGAAAATCTACGGGTATTCGGATAACAAGAAGCAGGTAGAGATTGTAAATATAAGACTGAGAGGACGCGGCAAACCGGAAAAACCGGTATTTGAGCAGGAAGAATACAAAGGAGAATTGATAAATCCGAAGGCAATCGCCGGCAATGCCAATGTGATATTTGATTCTAAATCGATTAAAACTCCTCTCCTGCTGCGTGAAAAGCTTTCAAACGGCAACATAATCGATGGACCGGCAATAGTTCTTGAATACTCCTCTACAACCGTGCTGCCGCCGGAAACCCGTGCTACTGTTGACGGATTTGGCAATCTGATAATAGATGTCGAGGCGTAAATGAAGGTTAATCCCATATTGCTTGAGGTTTTTAAGAACAAGCTCTCTTCCATAGCCGAGGAGATGGGCGTTTCGCTTACCAGAACCGCATTCTCGCCAAACATAAAGGAGCGGCGCGATTTTTCCTGCGCTCTTTTTGATAAAAACGGAGATATAATAGCACAGGCTGCGCACATTCCCGTTCATCTGGGCTCTATGCCGCTTTCGGTAAAAGAGGCTATCAAAGATTTCTCTTTTGAAAAAGGAGATATGGTGGCTTTGAATGATCCTTTCAAAGGCGGAACACATCTGCCGGATATTACGATAGTTGCTCCTGTTTTTGCAGATGGTTATGAGCGGCCTCTATTTTTTGTTGCAAACAGAGCGCATCATTCCGATGTCGGAGGAATGAGCGCAGGCTCTATGCCGCTTTCGGTAACTATTTTTCAGGAAGGAGTTATTATACCGCTGCTGAAAATCATAGAAAAAGGCAAGCCGGATAAAAAACTGATGAAACTGTTTCTAAATAATGTTAGAACACCTTACGAAAGGGAGGGCGATTTTTCAGCCCAAATTACGGCAAATATAACAGGCATAAAACGAACCAGAGAGCTTATCAACGAATATGGGCTTGAGACTCTCAATTTTTATTCAAAAAAATTGATTGAATATTCCGAAAAGATTATGCGAAAAACAATAGAAAAAATCCCCGACGGCAGATATGAATTTGAAGATTATCTTGATGATGACGGAGTAGGTAAAGAGAAGATAAAGATAGCTGTTGCCGTTGAAATCAGAGGCGATTGCGCAATACTGGATTTTTCAAATTCGGATGACCAAACCGATGGGAGTGTGAACGCAGTTTACGCAATAACGCTTTCTTGCGTTCTGTATGTTTTCAGGTCGCTGGTAGGAGAGGATATTCCCACAAATGCGGGCTGCTTGAAACCAATTAAATTGATAACACGCAAAGGAAGTGTTGTGGATGCGCTTTTTCCGGCAGCGGTTGCCGGAGGCAATGTGGAAACATCGCAAAGAATTGTTGATGTAATTTTGGGAGCGCTCTCAAGGGCACTGCCTAATCTGATACCTGCAGCCTCGCAAGGCACAATGAACAATGTTACAATAGGTGGCATAGATCAAAGAAACGGAACCGCATTTACATATTATGAAACAATCGCCGGCGGAACGGGGGCATCGCCAAGCTCAGAGGGTCAAAGCGCCGTTCATTCTCATATGACAAATACACTTAATACCCCGATTGAAGCGCTTGAATACAGCTATCCGTTTATGGTAAATGAGTATTCTATCAGATATAACTCGGGCGGAAAGGGCAAATTCAATGGTGGGAACGGATTAATAAGAGAGATTCGGCTTCTTTGCGATGCGGAGGTAACCGTTTTATCGGAAAGACGAAAACTTGCCCCGTATGGGCTTGAAGGAGGTGATGCAGGAAAAAGAGGAAAAAATGTTATAATAACCGGTGGCAAACAGATTGAAATGCCGCCAAAATTCAGCAGGAGACTGCATAAAGGTGATATTTTAAGAATAGAAACTCCCGGAGGCGGCGGATACGGAAAGTTAAAAACTAACAAGGAGGGAAAATGAAGAAGTTATTAACAATATTGTTGCTTTCAGCGGTAATCTGTTTTTCAAACGCAAATGCCCGGAAAGTTATAAAAATGAACCTCAATGCAATATATGGTCCTACAAGCATACATACGCTTGGAGCAATACATTTTGCTAAATTGGTTGATAAATATTCAAAGGGCACTGTCAAGATTACGGTCTATCCCGGCGGAAGCCTGGGATTTAAGGGAGCCGAGCTTCTACGCGTTGTCAAAGAAGGACAGGTTCCAATGTCCGACATTTTAATGGGTGTAGTCTCAGGAAGCTCTCATGTTTTTGGTATCAGCTCACTTCCACGACTTGTGCTTTCATACAAAGCGGCAAAGAAACTCTACAAACTTTCAAAACCGCTCTATAAAAAAGCTGCCTTGAAATGGAATCAGAAATTCTTGTATGCGGCTCCATGGCCTCCCAGTGGGCTGGTTACAAAAAAACCGATAAGCAGCGTAGCGGATTTGAAAGGCGTGAAAATCAGAACATACGACAGAAATGGCGCTGAATTCCTGAGAAATATGGGAGCTCAGGCGGTATCAATGCCGTGGGGCGATCTCTACTCAGCTTTACGCACAGGGTTGGTTAACGGAGTTTTAACCTCTGCAGAATCCACAAAAAACGGAAAATTCTGGGAGGTGTTGAAATATTTCAAAAAAATCAATTATGCATATCCGCTTAACATGGTAACAATTAACCTGGATTACTGGAAAGCCTTATCAAAAGCTCAAAAGCGTGCAATGCTAAGAGCGGCAAGAGAAACCGAAAGATTTCAGTGGAGAAGATCCAGCTCATACAATAGAAATGCTCTGGCAATAATCAAAAAACATGGCATGGTTGTATCAAAGGTAAACAGCAGGTTAAAAGCCGCTATGAACAAAGCTGCCAAAAAGGTGATTGATGAATTTCTTGCAAATGCAAACAGCCAGGAAAGGAGTATAGTGGAACAGTTTATGAAATGATTGATAAAATAATTAGGCGGATAGAGTTTCTATCGAAAATAGGGGCATATCTATCCGCTTTTTTGTTATCAACGATTGTAGTGCTGATTTTTATTAATATAGCCGACAGAGCGCTGTTTAATTCCTCCGTTTTGGTTACTGATGAATACAGCGCTTATCTGTTTGTCGGTGTGGTTATGCTCGCTCTTGCCTATACTTTAAAACAGGACGCTCATATAAAAATTACACTCATCTACTCACTACTTAAGTCCAGAGACGCTAAATATTTGTCTGCAGCCGCAACTGCTGTGGCTCTGTTTATCAGCCTGATTATGCTCTATTTTTCTATCATGATGTCTTATCAATCTTTCAGCCTTGATATACGAGCAGACACGGTCAGTCAGACAAGACTTTATATTCCTCAGCTTTTCATACCTATCGGTTTTCTGCTTTTAAGCCTGGAACTGCTTGCTCTGCTGCTGAAAAAGCTAAGATGATTTCAGATCCTTTAACGCTTACAATTTTGCTTTTTGTGATACTGTTTTCATTCCTATTATCCGGGCTTTGGATCGGTTTCTCTCTTCTCGCAACAGGCATATCTCTGATGCTGCTTTACAATTTTAACCTGCCGCCGACTATCTCTATATGGAACAAAATAGGAGGACTTATGGCAAACTCGGTATGGAACAGCACAGATTCCTGGTCTTTGGCCTCACTTGCCCTTTTTGTTTTGATGGGTGAGCTGTTGTATGAAACCGATCTCTCATCAAAACTGTTTAACGGACTGATCCGGTGGTTGACAAAGATTCCGGGTAAACTGCTGCATATAAACATTATCGCCTGTTCAATGTTTGCCGCCGTGTCCGGCTCAA
>JALWSW010000052.1 GCA_027080125.1 Campylobacterales bacterium
CATCTGCTATCGCAAAACTTCGTTCGCTTGGCATCAGGTCGATCTATATTGAGGGAAAGGCAAACCCGAGGCTGAACAAAGAGGACTATCTGGAATTTGTTGATAATGCTTTCTCCAGAATAATTGACAATTCCCTTATGGAAGAGATAAAAAGAAAGCTTATCGAACATATAGAGTTGCTTTATGAATAAACCGTCGCGTGAGGATGTTAGAAAAAAAGTGGAAAGACTTGGTTCTCTTCCCACTATTCCTCCAACCATAACAGAGTTGTTAAGGCTTATGGATTCCGAAGACATTTCGTTGAAAGAGATAGCGGATTTTATAAGCCAAGATCAATCGCTTTCTGCCAGAATACTGAAAATAATAAACTCGCCGGTGTATGGCTTCCCAGGAAGAATATCTTCTATTAATCAATCTTTGGTTCTCATTGGAACAGGGGCATTAAAGGGGATGCTGCTGGGAGTATCTATTTTTGACATTATGGAAAAAACGATGGTGGGGCTTTGGGAGCATTCCATCGGAACTGCAATAGCTGCAAAAATAATAGCTGCCAAAGCCGGAATAAAAGAGATTGAAGATGCATCTGTTGCGGGACTTATACATGATATCGGTAAAGTTGCGCTCGGTGTATGCTATCCTGAACTCTACAAAGAGACATTGAATATAGCCAAAGAAAACCAGATATATATATTTGATGCGGAGGAGAAGATACTTGGCGTAAATCATGCTGAAGCTGGAAGCTGGCTTGCAAGAAAATGGAATTTTCCCTTCAGTCTGGTATATCCGATTGAGTATCACCACAGACCGTCAATGAAACGTTCATCAGTTATGGTTTCCATAGCACATATTGCCGACTCAGTTATAAAGATGATGGATTTTGGCTTCAGCGGCGACCAGTTTGCCTATCGTATCGATAAAGATTCGCTCGATGCAGTGGGTATAACTACCAAAGATTTTACAGATATATTCGGCGAAATAGAGATGGCAATATCGGATAAGGAATCTTTTTTGCTATAATATGGAATCGATTATTCTTGTTTCCGGTGATAACCAACTGAATAAGAATATTTCCCGTTATCTTGATGAATATGACCGGTTTGAGACGACGATTTTTACATCCACTAAAGGTCTTATTGAGAGTATATATGACACTCCTCCCTCGTTGATTGTAATGGATAATGCAATAAATCTGAAAAGCTATATAGAAATGATTCGAAGCGATCCTATATTTAACAATCTTCCCATTGTTATTTTTCTTGCAAAAGAAAATTTTATAAAGAATTGGGAAGAATATCCGATAGATGATTTTATATTCAAACCGGTGAAAAAAAACGACTTTATAATGCGTATTTCATTGTCAATTCAGCGATCACATAGAGCTGTTGAGATTAATCCACTCACGATGCTTCCTGGCAACACGCCTATTATCAAAAAAGTTCAAGCTCTTCTTGATAAGTCAGAGCAGTTTGCCATTGCCTATGCCGATCTTGATAATTTCAAGCCCTATAATGATAAGTACGGTTTTAGCAGAGGAGATGAGATTATTCGTATGACAAGTCGCCTTATAACCAATATTGTCAAAACCTATGATCCAAAGAATTGCTTTGTGGGTCATATCGGAGGGGATGATTTTGTATTTATAACTTCTCCGGATAAGATTGAGAAGATATCTGGAGAAATAATAAGAAATTTTGATGATATTGTTCCGTCATTTTATGACAAGGAAGATAGAGAACAAGGATATATCACCTCTTTTTCAAGAGACGGAAAAAAGAAAACATTTCCGCTTCTTACCATATCGATAGGAATCAGCATAAATAGGGGCTGGTTTAGACATTACGGAGAGATAAGCGCATCGGTGGCAAATGTCAAAAAATATGCAAAAAGCTGCAGCGGAAGCGTTTATAAAATTGAAAGAAGAGACTACACCAAAAAAGATTCATAGTTTCTGAAAGTTGACTTTGCTATGA
>JALWSW010000053.1 GCA_027080125.1 Campylobacterales bacterium
GACCCGAGATTGTTGAAGCATGGCCATATTCCTGGTGCAATCGAAGCATCGGCATGGAATTTTACAAAAAAAACGGGAAGCTATTTTTCTATCATAAAGGCAAATAATGCAAGAGCTATATTGGCAATAAAAGGAATATCACTGCGCAAACCGATAATAGTCTATTGCAACACCGGACATCTGGCTTCAGGCGTATGGTTTGTTACAAAATTTCTTGCAGGAGCGCGAAATGTCAGAATGTATGATGCATCAATGTATGAATATAGCCGTATGCCGCTTCCTGTTGCCAAATAGACCTGATACGACGACAGTAAATAAACGAATTTTGCATTTTTGAAACGTTAGATTTCAAACGTGGATAGGTTGTTTTCTTCCATTGCAGAACTGCTTAGCTATCCTTCCGAATCAACAGTAGATGAATACAAAGCTTTTTTTGAAAGATGCATGCAACTTAAAATTAGTGCCAAAGCTCCGGAAAATATCAACCTGAAGCTCTCTGAGCTGAAACCGGAATACATACGATTGTTCTCGGCTGATTACGGAGGTGTTGGAGCGCCTCCGTATGCATCATTTTACACTGAAAGAAGACTATGGGGTAAAGCCGCTGTTGATGTGCTTAATTTTTATCATGATTGCGGTTATAGGTTTAATCATGACAGCGTAAAAGAACCACCCGATAATGTTGTGTTTGAGCTGGCTTTTCTCTCAATGCTTATAGAAAAGGGTCAAATGGATTCGGCTGCCGTTATGATTGTTAATCATCTAAGCTGGCTGGGTGAGTTTGAAAAATCGGTTAAAAAGAACGCTCGCCTGAAATTCTATCCATTTGTTCTGTCCGCTTCAATAAAAGCTATAAAACTGATTAAGGAGGAATTATGTTAAGGGGGGAAAGTATTTCCTTAGGGGATTTGTTGAACACGAAAGTTATTATTCCGCTTATTATGGTAATAATAAGTTTCTACGGAATGATACATGTTCTTTTCTATGGACAGGAGGCATCCTACGGCGTATCACGCGACCTTCCATGGGGGCTTCTTATTATAACATACACAACGATGGTTGTTTCAAGCACAGGATTGTGTCTTATCTCATCAATGGGGCATGTATGGGGCTTTAAGAATTTTGAGCAGATTGGGAAACGTGCGGTATGGCTTGCAATCTCTACGCTTATGGGCGGTTTTTTTGCAATATTCTGGGATCTCGGAGCGCCTTTCAATCTGCATGCTCTGCGGCTGTTGCTATACTACTTTCCTCCGAAATTCAGCTCTCCCATATGGGGAATGGCAACATTTTACAGCCTCTATCTACTGTTTATAGCAGTAGAATTTGTATCATTGCTCACAAAAAAATGGAAATTTGCCATGATATTCGGTCTTCTTGCGTTTCTGGCAGGCGTAGCTGCGCACAGCAATTTGGGCTGGCTATACGGAACCAACATCGCAAGGCCCGAATGGCGCGGACCGTTTTTTCCAATCGACTTTATACTTTCAGCTCTTCTGTCAGGAACCGCGCTTATAGTATGGTTGCATTTTTTCGGCGGTAATATGAAAAAAGATGAGAAAAGTATGCGGCTTATGAAGAATCTGGGACGCCTGATGGCTCTATTTATAGGTGCGATGGTTTTCTTTGAGATATGGAAAACTATTTCGGGTCTGTCAGGCCATATACCGATTGAATATGAATCTACCATCGCTCTCATATCCGGACCGCTCTCATTCAACTTCTGGTTCTTTGAAATAATCATAGGATATCTGCTGCCGTTCATTCTGCTTTTTGCAACAAGATTTGACTCTCCTAAGATTATCTTTTTAGCATCGATCCTTGTGGTCATAGGCATCTTTTTCAATAAATACGATATAGTAATCAGCGGACAGATCGTGCCTGTGCTTGCGGCATACTACCATCATGTTTCTTATATAAGATATCTTCCCTCTTTATCGGAGTTATCCATTTTTGTAGGAGCATTGGGCGTGGCATCTATTATCTACTTTATCGGTGAAAAGCTGTTTTATCTGGGAGAAAACAATGAGTAAAACAATAGATAAAACCTCAAAAAAGAATACAAATCATAAACTTTCAAGAAGGGCTTTTATAAAGATTGCAGGAGTAACAGCTGCTGCGGCTGCCGCTACAAGTGCGACTGCGGCATTTGCAAAAGATGCTTATGCAACAGGCTCTCATGCCAAATTTGACAGGATGCTTGAATATTATGACAAGGGTAAGCTAACTCACAACTACTGCGAGATGTGCTTCTGGAACTGCGGCATAAAGGTATATTCGGATTCTAAAGCGTATTTTGTCAACGGAAGCAATCGGCTAAAGAAGAGTGTATCTGCCCCTGCCATAGTGCATAAAATCGAAGGAAATCCTTTAAATCCCAATAACTACGGACATATCTGCGCTAAAGGCAATTCCGGAATCTATGCCTTGTATGATCCTAATCGCGTAAAATATCCGCTCATCAGAGCCGGAAAAAGGGGCGAGAGAAAGTGGAGAAAGGCCTCTTGGGATGAAGCATTTGATTATATAAGAGAAAAACTCAAACCTATTATTGATAAATTCGGACCTTCTTCTCTTGCAATGTTTATGCATGGCACCGGAGAAGAAGCGTTCAGTTCATTAGCCAGGCTTATAAACACACCAAATGTGGTAGTCCCAGCCTATTCTCAATGCCTTGGCTCCAGGGAATTAGGATGGTATCTTACATACGGATCTACGATAACCGGACATAATCCATATGATACGGTAAATTCAAAGTATATAATATCACTGGGCAGAAATGTAACCGGCGCAATTCAGGTTGGGGAGGCAAAACGGATAAACGAAGGAATTGCAAGGGGCGGAAAGCTTGTCTATGTTGATCCGAGATACAGCGAATTGGCTGCAAAAGCATATCGATGGCTTGCAATAAGGCCTGGTACGGATATGGCTTTTGTTCTGGGATTAATCCATGTGTTAATCAGAGACAATCTGATAAATTACGAATTTGTGGAAAAATACACCTATGGATACGATAAACTTGCCGAACACGTAAAACAATATACGCCACAATGGACCGAGCATGAGACAGATATACCTGCCAAAATGGTTGAAACTGTGGCAAGGGAGTTCGCCGAAGCGGCGCCTCAGGCAATAATCTTTACGGCAAGACGTATAAGTAGATACGGGAACGATACACAAACCGCACGAGCTTCCGCAATAGCAAATGCACTTGTTGGCAACTGGGGAATGCCGGGAGGAATTTGGCAGATAAACAGATCCCCAGTAGAGGCTTCTTTTGAATTTCCAACCGGCAAAAATCTTCCCAGAGCCGATATATCCAAAGACAAATTCCCATTGGCACCTGAAAATCTGGGCAGAGAAAACGGGATGATAAATGCCACAATATCAGGCAAACCATATCCGATAAAGGCATGGATTGTGTATGGAACAAACCCTATACTATCCGGTTCAAACGGAAAAAATCTTCTTATAAAAAAGGCATTTAAAAACCTCGATCTTATTGTTGATGTTGATATTATGCCAAACGATATAGGATGGTATTCAGACATAATACTTCCGGAATCAACCTATCTGGAAAGATATGATCTGCCGCACATACAAGGTGATAAATATCCGTTCATAGCCGTCAGAGAACCTGCAACCAAACCTCTGTTTGACACAAAAGGCAGTTGGGAGATTGCAGGTGGAATAGGAAAAGCGCTTGGATACAACAATGAGTATTTTAATCTGAGCCAAAAAGAAATCGCAGAAACTGCCATAGCAAAATTTCCGGACTATATAAAGAAAGAGCTTAAAGAAAAAGGTGTTTATGTCTTCTATGATACTGATCCATATCCCCAGGCTTCAGGTACAAAGCTGCACTTCAACACCCCGACAGGTAAAATAGAACTTTACTCTACAGCATTGCAAAACTATAGCAACCGAGAAGGATATGAACCGCTTCCAACATATAAACCGGTCAAGCAGCCCGAAAACGGCCAATTCAGGCTTTTGTTCGGAAGGGTTCCTGTTCATACGCATGCCAGAACTCAAAACAATCCTATGCTTCACAAAATCTATCCGGTTAATAAACTTTGGATAAACAAGATTGATGCGGCAAAGCAATCGCTTAAAAACGGAGACAGGGTTGTCATTCACAGCTTATATACGGAAGAGGATTCTATGCCTATTGAGGTTTATGCCACCGATCTCATCAAAAGAGGATGCGTTTTCATGGCTCACGGTTTCGGCCACATCTCAAAAGGACTGAAACTTGCATACCACTCTGGAGCGGCAGATTCGTTTCTTGTAAGCAACGACATTGATCCTGTAAGCGGAGCGGCCGCATTCCATAACGCATTTGTAACACTGAGAAAGCTGTAGGAGACTCATGATGAAAAATAAAGAGAAGAGATATGGATTTGTTGTGGTTCTGGACAGATGTATCGGCTGTATGGCATGTGTGGCGGCATGCAATACCGAATGGAGAATACCGATGGAAAAAGAGGATTGGAGAACCAATGTTCTGGCAATTGAAGACCATATAAACGGAAGCCCTAAAGTTACCTATCTGCCGGTTTTATGCAATCAATGCGACAATCCGCCATGCGTGGAGGTATGTCCCACCGGAGCAAGCTACAAAAGAGAAAAGGATGGGATAGTTTTGGTGGATACCGATATGTGTATAGGATGCAAAGCATGTATGATAGCCTGTCCTTATGATGCAAGATACTACAATGAAGCTATTGGAGCGGTTGACAAATGCACCTGGTGCCTGCCAAGAACGAGCAACGGACTGAAACCGGCATGTGTTTCTACCTGTGTCGGTGAAGCAAGAAACTTCGGTGATCTTAATGATCCTGACAGCAAGGTGAGCAAGCTGCTCAGAGATGCAACAAAGGTATGGAGGCTTCAGGAGGAAAAAGGAACCAAGCCTGAAGTCAGCTATATAACGATAAATAAGTGAAATAACGGAGGTAAAAAATGAAGAAGCTTATTTTCATAATTGCAGGAGCTATGATACTTTCGGCATTGTCGAATTTGCCTATTAAAGCTACAGCCGGAGGCTATTATACTTACAATAAAGCTCTATGCGCCAGATATCTTAAACTTTCTCACCAAGCATTACAAAACAAAAATTACGCAAGAGCAAAGTTATTTGCCAAAAAAGCCATACAGTCTGATGTATTTAATAGAACAGCTTGGTTAAATTACGATCTCATAGTCGCAAAAATGGCAGGTGGGAATCTGTCGCTACATTCAAACACTATTACGGTCAAATCAAGCGCGCATGAAAAATCGGAACAGCAGAACAATGCTCCTACTCCCTCCGGTGGAGGCGCATTTGTAGGCTGCTAAGCCGACAAATCGAATTTTAAGTTATGAAAATAACAAGGCGCAGTTTTATGGAAAAGGTTTTAAGCTATCTTCCGCTTGCCGCTCTTGGTACTCTTTTTATTCCAACGCTGCGCTTTGTTATATTTCCTTTCGGCAAAAGAGATAAAAAGGTTGCCATACAAAGAAATAGGCTTATCTCCAAGGTAACAAAAATAGACAATCCTCCTATGTTTGTAATAGCTGAAAACGAAACTCCCGTAAAAGTTTTGAACTCTCATTGCACCCACATGGGTTGCGTTGTCAATTTTGACGCAAATGCCAAAAGATTTGTCTGCCCCTGCCATGGAAGCCAATATAATATTGACGGAATCAATATAAGAGGACCGACAAAAAAACCGCTTCATTCCGAATCTTTTAAGATTGAAAAGGATAAAATAGTTGTTGATTATAGATTTTATGACCTATGATTGAGAAAACAATATTTATAACATCATGGCTCACACAGGCATTCTTTGTTCTTGCTATGCTATCAGGAATTCCGCTTCTATTTTTCTATCACACCCAAAAAGCTTACGATTCGGTTCAAATTATAACCTATCTCATTCCAAACGGAAATTTCATAAGAAAATTTCACTACTTTTCCTCTGAAGCGCTGCTTATTTTTGCTCTAATTCACACCGCCCAACAGCTTTTCAGGAAACAGATAAGAATATCGCAATCATCATGGAATTATGCTATAGCGGCGGTCATTTCTATTATCTTATTGTTATTTGGAGGATTCGTTTTAAAAGCCGACCAATCAGGACATTCTGCCGGTATTATAGCAATAGGCATGATTCATGATTTTGGACCATTTTCTTTTCTTTCGCACTTTCTCGAATCAAGCCGACACTATTTTTATTGGAAATTTTTTTTATGGCATGCTATATTTTTGCCCGCTCTTTTGATAGCTTCCCTCTATTTTCATATAAAACGAATCAATGTCCCGACAGAATTTGCCGCCATTGCAGCCGGAATCACCATCATTTCAATCTTTCTTTTGCCGTTTCCTGCCGATATTGCGCCATATCTCAACTATACTCATATCAAAGGTCCCTGGTTTTTTAACGGAATAGAAACGCTGCTGAGCAAAGGTTATCCGGTTTTTATCATCCTGATTGAAATGACGATTCCGTTTCTGCTGCTCATATTGTATTGGCGCGCCAAGCATAAAACCGTTATATCGGCTCTCTTTTTTTTGTGGGTAATCTATTATGCTGCAATCGGTTCGATTTAAGGCGCTTGCCGGTATTTTTTCCTTAATCGTGATAATTTTTGCTGCGGAGCAGTTCTTTCATAAACCCTCAAACATCTCAATCCCGGATCAATGCGTATCGTGCCACAACAACATAAAAAATGTCGGAAAATCTCACCGGATATCGGTTTTTGGATGTGCAACCTGCCATAAAGGAAATCGGTATGCCACAAACAAGAGAGATGCTCACAAAGGCATCATAGCTAATCCTGCCGGTCTCGATTTTGCAGAAGCCTCATGCGGCAAATGCCATGCCGAACTGGTTAAAGATGTAAAAAACAGCATAATGAACACCAATGAAGGAATCATCAACGATACCAATTTTCAACTTGGTTTTACAAGCGAACCGTTCGGCAAGCTAACTATTGACGATTTAAGGCATGCTGACACTCAAAACGATTTTGCCGTAAAATATTACAGAAAGATGTGTGGCGCATGCCATATTAATCAAAATCAAAAAATATTCAAGAAATACAGCTTTCTCACAAGAGGCGGCGGATGCGTTGATTGCCACGCAATAAAACGAAAAGGGGGTCGTTGCGTAAGTTTAACGACTCATATACCAGACAAAAATTGTCTGAAATGCCATAACAGATCGGGAAGAATCGGACTTGCCTATTATGGTCATTTCGAATCCGCCGGTTTGATTTCAAATCCTGGCGGTTTATCTTCGCACAAAATAGCAAAGGAAAATCGATATTGGTATAAGCTTCATGCCGATATTCATCAAAAAGACGGCTTAAGCTGCATCGATTGTCATACATCAGTTGGCATTATGGGAAATGGCAGTCACTACAAACGAATGTGGGATCAGGTCGATATAAGCTGCATCGATTGCCATAAACCTAAATTTGCGCCTCCTGATACTCTGGCAAAAAAGCTTATCTTTCTAAATGGAAAGCTGCCGGAGGCAAAGCTTGTCGCCTACACAAACAGATTTCATACCGACCTATACAATGTTCAAAAGCGTGACGGAAAAGTCTATTTCTATTTCAAAAAAACCGGCAAGCGGGTTTTGATGCCTATTATGAAAGATAAAAAATATCATACCCTCCCCTTTCACAGCCGTCTGTCATGTCAGGCATGCCACTCTTCATGGTCTCAATCCTGCTATGGCTGTCATGTTGCCTATTTCAAAAAAGGCAGGCAGTATGACTGGCTCTCCCACAAAGTCACATCCGGTTCATTTTCCGAGTTCAACAGCTTCTACAGACATTCCATTGTGCTTGGCATAAGCTATAACGGCAAAATAATGCCTTTTGTGCCGGGATGCCAAACATTTGTAACAAAATACTTCGGAACCACCATCAAGCAGTTTCATAAGCTCACTTTTGCTCCAATTGCTCCTCATACCACAATGTCAAATTCAAGAAGCTGCGCAG
>JALWSW010000054.1 GCA_027080125.1 Campylobacterales bacterium
ATATGAGACTGCTTCGGCTAAAGCCTCGCAGTGACAGAAAAAAAGGCGTCATTGCGACTATTTTTCCCGTAATTGAAGAGCGACTTTATTTCCCCCGTCATTGCGAGCGTCAGCGAAGCAATCTCAATGTCAAAGACAAAAGACGGCCTTGTTTTTCTAAGCTCTTTTCTTCTTTTCTCTGTTAAAATCGAATACGATGTTTATTAATTCGTCTGCACTTTTTATGTAGTTGATTGTGAATTTTTCAACAGACTTTTTCGGATTTTCAGCTAAGTCCTTTTTGTTCTCCGCAGGGATTATAACACTGCGAATACCGGCTCTGAGCGCAGCCAGCAGTTTTTCTTTTAGTCCTCCGATAGGCAATACTCTTCCGGTGAGCGTTATTTCGCCGGTCATCGCAAGATCCGGCCTGATGGTTTTGCCGGTTATGGCTGAAACGATTGCAGATAGTATGGCTATTCCTGCCGAAGGTCCGTCTTTTGGTATTGCCCCTTCGGGAAAATGTATATGCAGATCGTGTTCCTCAAAAAATTTTGCATCTATACCGAGATCTTCATTGTGGGCACGGACATAGCTGTATGCAGCCTGAGCAGATTCTTTCATAACATCTCCAAGCGAGCCTGTCAAAATCAGATTGCCTTTGCCTTTTGCGGCGCTTACCTCAATAAACATAATCTCTCCGCCTGCAGGCGTCCATGCAAGTCCTGTGACAACTCCGGCAGGAGCTTTTTTCAGACGAATATCTTTGCTGAATTTTATAGTTCCTAAGAACTTTTCTATGGAGTTTTTGGTTATGTGATAGCTCTCTTTTCCTATATTTTCGGCAATTTCTCTTGCTATTTTTCTCAATATTTTAGCGATATTTTTTTCCAGATTTCTTACGCCAGCTTCGCGTGTGTAGTTTTCTATAATTTTTTCTATTGCGCCTGCAGTAAAGGTTATGTCAATATTGTCAACCCCGTTTTTCTCCTTTTCACGGGGTATTATATAACGCTTTGCGATTTTAATTTTTTCCTCGACCGTATAGCCTGCAATCGAAATTGTTTCCATCCTGTCAAGCAAAGGCGGCGGTATCGTGTTGGTTGAATTAGCCGTTGTAATAAAAAATATCTTTGAAAGGTCAAACGGAACAGCAAGATAGTTATCCACAAATTCCGTATTCTGCTCAGGATCGAGAACCTCCAGCAATGCCGAAGACGGATCTCCTCTGAAGTCATTGCCTATTTTGTCTATCTCATCGAGCACAAACACCGGATTTGAGGAGCCGCATGATTTTAGTCCCTGGATAATCTTTCCGGGCAATGCTCCGACATAGGTTCTTCTGTGACCGCGTATTTCAGCCTCATCCCTTATGCCTCCGAGTGATATCCTTACCATCTTCCTTCCCATAGCATGCGCTACCGATTTAGCCAGAGATGTTTTCCCTACACCCGGAGGTCCCACAAAACATAAAATTGCTCCTGTTGTATGCGGGTTTAGCTTTCTTACCGATAGATATTCCAATATTCTCTCTTTCGGTTTTTCCAGATCGTAGTGATCGCGATTTAGTATTCTTGATACCTTTGCTATATCATAATTATCCTTTGTGCTCCTTGACCACGGCAAAGATATCATAGTGTCGATATAGGTTCTGATTACATTTGCCTCGGCGCTGTCCGGATGCATCTTTTGGAGTCTTTTTAGCTCCTTTTGAACCGCTTTTTCGGCTTTTTTAGGCAGTTTTGCCTTTTCCAGTTTTTTTGTGAGCTCTTCTATTTCATTAAGGTCATCGGTTTCGCCGAGCTCTTTTTTTATTGCTTTAAGCTGCTCACGCAAAAAATATTCCTTTTGTGTTTTACCTATCTGATCGCGTGCTTCGTTTTGAATCTTGTTCTGCATCGTAAGTATATCAAGTTCTTTTGAAAGAAAATTTGTAATGATAAGCAACGCTTCTTCGGAATCTTTTGCCTGAAGCACCGCTTGAGCGTCTTTGACCGACATTCCTATGTTAGAGGCGATAATATCGACAAATTTTGATGGCTCTGACAAATTTGCAAGGACAGTTACAAGGTCGGTGGGAATATTTTTCCCAAGGGCAACGGCATTTTCAACCTGACGCCTTATAATTCTCATCAATGCCGACTCTTTTATATTGCCAGATTCAATTTCCTCTAAATCCTCAATCTGAGCTTCATAAAATGGGTCAAATTTGACATAATCCTTAATTTTGACACGCTTGATACCCTGAACAAGGATTTTTACCCTTCCGTCGGGAAGTTTTAGCATTCTCATTATAATGCAGGCTGTTCCGACCGAATAAATTTCATTCCCGGAAGGCTCATTTATAGCGGGATCAATTTGTGCGGAAAGCACAAGAATTCTCTGCTTTGAGAGTGCTTCATCTATTGCCGCTATTGAGAATTTTCTTCCCACAAATAGCGGAAGAATCATATGCGGAAAAACCACAGTATCTCTTACGGGTATAAGAGGCACAATGTTTGGAATTTCTATCCCATCTGTTCCCAAAACCTGTTTTTGTTCCAATTATTTCTCCTTTATATCATGTTTATTGCTGCTGATAGTAATTGTCAAAACTCCATCGGATAGCTCCGCCTTTATTTTGGCATCTTCGGTATATATAGGCAGTTTTATCCTTTCTTCAAATTTTCCGTAGCTTCGCTCCATCCTGTAATATACTCGTTTTTTTCCGCCACCTACCGTTTTTGTATAATGTATAACTATTTCCTTGTCATAGCTTGTCAAAAAAATATCCTTTTTTTCGACACCGGGAAGTTCGGCTTTTATTATCAGCTTGTCATTTGAGGAAAACAGATCAATAGGAATGTTAGAGGCGGCGACACTTCCCTTTGTTGCAAGGTTGCCCATTAAAGTAAGTAACATAACCTTGAGCTTAAAATCGTTTTGCATTCAGTTTTTGACTGTTTCCAGGCGTTTGTAGTATTTGTTGTTTTTCGGGAGTCTGTTGATCAGGACTTTGGCCTGTTTATATTTTTTGAGCTTAAGAAGCGCTTTTATTCTGTAATATTTTAATAGATTACTAAGTTTGTTAACATCATAACGCTGTTTTGCGTAGTCCAATCTTATCATTGCGGCAACCGGTTTATCAATTGAAAGATAAAATTTTGCTACATAAAGCTCGTGTTTTTCAAGCTCATCTATCAGAACGGAAAGCATGTTTTCCGCTTTCAATCTATAGGCACTTTTCGGATAACTGTTGATAAAATCGATAAGCTCGCTTGCTGCGGTTTGAGCATTCTTCTGGCTATGTTTATAATCGTAACGCATCCTGAAGTCCGAATATCCGATCATAAATTTTGCATATTCGGCTAATTTATCGCCCTGATATCGCTTGAGAAACTCCTTGAATGAGGTTTTTGCAGAGCGGTATTCACCTTCTTTAAAATAAAGATCCCCGAGTCGCAAAAGAGATTTTTTCGCATAGATTGTTCCGGCATGCTGCTCCATTAGAAGCGTAAACGAATGAGCCGCTTTTTCGTAATCGTGATTTATCAACTCCTGCATAGCATCATTATACCAACTGTATGCGGATCTTTCCGGCTCAGGTTTGATTTTTGTCAAACCTTTATGATGACTGCATCCTGCTACAAAAACAGATATGAATGCAGCTATAATTATCTTTTCAAAAATATTGCCCGGCATTTATTCAACCTCTCTATTGGCAGTTTATCTTGCTTCATTGTTAAGTATATGTAATAATTCCGATGAGTCAATATCAAGAATAAGCGCACTCTGTTTAAGTTGATAAAGTTTGACAACAGCAGGGGTTGCTTGTAAATTTATTTGCAAAACAGGGATGAGGTTATTTGAGATTTATCAAAGCGTTTTTTTCTGAATATAAGAGCTCAAAAGCAATGCTTTGGAGCTCGTTTTTAACTTATATGACGGTGCTTGCAGCGGTGCCGTTCTTCTATTTTCTCATTTCTATAGCATCTCGTCTTCCTTTTGTTAAATCAAAGGTGCCTGTGATTAAATCGACAATTATCAGTATTGTGCCGGCATATTCAGATCTGCTGCTTAAATATTTTGACCTTTTTCTAAGCAATATTGCCCGCCTTCAATTTGTCAATCTGGCTGTTTTTTCTCTTTCGGTTTTATCACTGCTTGGTGCGTTTCTTGCCTTTGCCAATGAGGTGTATCCAGAACGAAAGAAAGGAATTGTGTCTCTTGTGATTTTTATCTGCTTTGCACTTATTTTGACGGTATTGGCAATTTCTGTAATGGTAATATCAAAAATAGTGCTGCCTTATCTTCTTCCTGATATTGCAGGTGCCCTGTATGTCAGATTTTTCCCGGTGCTTGTCTGGTTTATTGTCATTTTGCTTATTTTTTCTCTTGTAAAAGACAGAAAGACTCCGTTTGGCTATGTTGCTTTTTCTTCTCTTTTTACAACGATGCTTATCTTTATTTTGAGATTTTTGCTTGGAATCTATTTTGATTTGTTCAGATACAGCAAAATCTACGGTGCGCTTGCGATAGTTCCTACGATATTATTGTGGCTGTTTTTGTTTTGGAACGTTGTGCTTTCCGGGGTTATTTTGTCAAAAATCATCGTAAAGATGAAACTAAACAGAGAAGGGCCAAAAGATTAGTGCCTTAGATTACTTATCAAAACAAGCTTTTTTTTGGAATCTAAGATTTTGTATCTTTTGAATCTGCTCAAGTTATCTCTGTTTAGTATAACCTTTAATGATTTATTTTGCCACAGTTTCCAAAAATCATTTTCTGTTACCACGAGTCGATTGATCGTTTTTTTGTTGTCAAAATTAAGATCCTGCTTTAGTCCGACGGTTTTTACCGGATGAGCAAGATAAAAAGGAATCGCCCTTACAAATGCGTGATATTCGACAATCGTATCACTTTTGCTTATATGGTTCATAAAAGGCTTGTAAATTTTGAGATTGCCGGTGATTGTCGGTTTGAGAAACAGGATTGTCAGAATAAAAGGTATCAATGTATAACTTGCTGCTATCAGCCTGAACTGCTTTGTAAAATGAAAAGCGGTTATCAGCAATGCGGCTGAGCCAAGCAGTAGCGATATCTGATCTTGGTAGATAATCTTTTTTGAGATGCCAAAATGAATCAAGACTGCAGCCGATAGAAACAGCATAAAGATTACCGGTGTCATATATCCGGTGTATTTTCTGAAATTTATATCACTGGTTGCTGCCAGAATCGCAACAAACGGTGCCGAGGGCAATATATAAAGAGGCAGTTTTGTCGCAGGAATAGAGAAAAAAAGAGGACTCCAAAGCGCTCCTATGAGAAGGAAACGTTTCACTCTGTCAATTTTTTTATGGAAAAACGCCGGAATAACCGCAGGAAACATCATTGACGGAAATATCCAGAGATAATAAAGCATAGGACGCGGATGACCAAGCCCTCCTTTGTGTAGCCTGCTTAAAAGCTGGTTATCGATAAGATAGGAAAATAGTCCCGGATTCTGTTTTATGAGCGCTATATACCAAGGCGCTGCTATGGCAAGCGAGACGACAAACATCCAGAGTTTCATTTTTAAAAGCGCCTTAAGATTATGCTCGCTAAGAAGAAACAGGATAACAACAGGAAGCACAACGAATAGTCCAATCGGACCTTTAATCAAAAAAGAGATACCTATGATTACATAAAAGGCTGTCAGATAGAAAAATTTTCGATTTTTATACCAGAGGAAAAACGAAAACAGGGCTCCGGTCGTGGCAAGAGAGTTTAGGAGATCTGTTGTTAGAACATGGGAACTGCCGAAAAAGATCGGTGTTGCGGCAAGAAAAATCACGCTGTATATAGCATCTTTCCGATTAGAAAACCTCCGGGTAAACATAAATACCATAATCAGGATTATACATGCGGCAACTGCCTGAAAAATTCTTGTTCCCCACTCGTTTTTGCCCAAAAGCCTTATGCCTGTTGCAGCCAGCCAATATGTCAGAGGAGGTTTGTCGAAATGTTTAATACCGTTGAGTCTTGGTGTTATATAGTCGCCGCTATCTGCCATCTCAAGCGATATTTCGGAATATCTGGCATCTGAGGTTTCTATCAGGCCATAGCTTCCCAGTCGAAAAAAGAGCAAAAAGAGTATCAATGACAGAAGCAAAATTGAAGAGCTTTTCATCTTTTCCTGCTTTTGTATATCAGCATAAGATTCCTGATATAGATAAATAATCCTGTTGCCTGCCCCAGTATGAAAACCGGATCGCGCCGATGTATGGCATATATCAGAAGCATCAGACTTCCTATAACCGACAGATACCAGAAACCGATAGGAATAACGCTTTTATGCTGTTTTTCCGATACAAGCCATTGAACGAAAAAACGGGCGCCGAATATTATCTGGGCAACAAATCCGAGTATCAGCCAGATGTCGAGGTTGTAGTTCACAGTTCTTTGTAGCTTAAATCGATATGGCGTTTCTGCATCCAGCGCACTGCGAACAGATCCAGCAACGGTCCGATAAGACGATTGAAAAGATGATATTTTGATTTGCCGAATCTCCTTTCTCTGTGTCTGACCGGTACCTCAATTACCTTTGCTCCTTCAAGCTTGAGCAATGTAGGCAAAAAACGATGAAGTCCGTCGAAAAGTTTTAATTTAAGCAGAAATTCCCGTTTATAAGCCTTCAGCGTGCAGCCTGTATCATGAATTGTTTCGTTTGTAATGCTGTTTCTTATAAAATTTGCAATTTTTGATGAGGCTTTTTTGATAAACGGATCATGCCGCTCTTTTCTCCAGCCGATAGCTACATCATATTTGCCTATATAGCTGAGAAGTTTTGGAATATCAGCCGGATCGTTCTGAAGATCGCTGTCTATACTAACCGCTATCTCGCCCTTTGCGGCTGCAAAGCCTGTTGCAAGAGCTGCCGAAAGTCCACCTCTTTTTTTTCGGCACACTATTCTTATGCCAAGCTCTTTGTTGCTTCGCTTAATCTGTTTCATAATCTCCAGGCTGCCGTCGCTGCTTTTATCATCGACAAATATAATCTCTTTCTCTTTATAGGCAGCGATTGCCTCTTTGATCTCTTCAATCAATATTTGCAAATTTTCCTCTTCGTTATATACGGGTATTACGATTGATAACTGCATAGGGCGATTATAGCTTATGCGCTTTACGTGTCAAACTAACCGGCAACCTGATATATGAGAAAAACAGATTGACAGAATTTATATTTTGCATATTCTTGGTTGGATGCTACCAGAATATGTAAAGAGAATTGATCTTCCGACTCCTTATCCGGTCGGAGCCGTTTCCGTTTACTATTTTGCCGATGCTGACACGGTTATTGATATCGGCTATTATCAAAGGGATTCGATAAAACTGTTGAATGATCTTGGGATAAAACCTGAGAAAACAAGAGTGTTAGCCACTCACGGACATGATGATCATATAGGAATTGCAAAGCAGATTCGATTTTCACAGCTTCTTCTAAGCAAAGTCGATGCCCGGTGGCTTGGCTATAGTTATCCTGGCAGACGCATTGTTGAAAAAAATCTATTGATGCTCGGTGTGCCGAATTTTTACATGCAGCAGCTGATTGATATGTTGGAAAGAATTTTTAGCCATCTGAGACTGCCTGAGTATAAACCGGTTTCCGAAGGATCGGTTTTTGAACTTAACGGAAAAACGCTTATTACAATCGGCTCAGCCGGTCATACTCCCGGTTCGATCTCATATTTTCTTAAAAGTGAGGGTATATTGTTTGCCGGAGATGCCGTTCTGGCTGATATAACAAGCAATCCCGGGACAATTTTTGTGGTAAGTTCTCCGTTGGGAATATATGATTTTAATCCGATAAAAAACTATCTGGGGACATTGGATAAAATCGAATCGATCAATCCGACAATGATAGCCGGTTCTCACGGAAGATTTGTAAGAAATCCAAAAGAGAGGATACGGGAATTAAGATCAAGCTATATAGAACGTATCGATAAAACATATCGTATGCTTAAAGCTGGCCCGCTGAGTGTATATGAGGTAGCAAGAAAGATATTTTCCAATCATAAACCAAGCGATGATCTTCTGCTTCAGCTATGCGAGGCTATGTCATATCTGTATTATCTCAAAAATATCCGTTTAATTGTACAAGACGGCTTGAAATGGTGTGCTTTATAATTTTAGGTTGTCAATGCCGCAGAATATAATTATAATAAAGCAAAATTATAGTAAGGGGTGAAAAATGGGGATGAGTATTACTCAAAAGATAATAAGCGAGCATATCGGAGATGAGGTAAAAGCAGGCGATCTTGTGATGGCACCTATAGATCTGGCGTTTGGAAACGACGTAACCGCACCGATAGCAATTCATAAATTGGCGGAATTCGGAATAAGCCCAAAGGATACTTCTAAAATAGCGCTTATACCGGATCATTTTGCACCTAATAAAGATATAGCTTCGGCTGTGCAATGCCAGACGGTTAGAATGTTTGCAAATAAATATAATATAGAAAAATATTGGGATGTCGGTGAAACAGGCATCGAACATGCACTTTTGCCTGAGCAGGGGATTATAACACCGGGACAAATAATTATCGGGGCTGATTCGCATACCTGTACACACGGAGCCCTCGGGGCTTTTGCCTCAGGAGTTGGAAGCACAGATTTAGCATTTGCTATTGCAACCGGAAAGGCATGGTTTAAGGTTCCTGAAACAATCCGATTTATTTATACCGGAAAGCTCCCGAAATACTCTGGCGGAAAGGATATTATACTTTATACCATAGGGAAAATTGGTGTCAGCGGTGCGCTTTATAAAACCATGGAGTTTACAGGAGATACAATTAGAGCACTCGGAATGGATGACCGGCTGACGATATGTAATATGGCTGTGGAAGCGGGAGCAAAAAACGGTATAATCGAGCCGGATGAGGTTACTGAAAATTATCTGAAAGGAAGAACGGATAAAAAATATAAGATTTATAAAAGCGATGAC
Organism: Campylobacterales bacterium; assembly: GCA_027080125.1. Lineage (GTDB taxonomy): Bacteria > Campylobacterota_A > Desulfurellia > JAADFJ01 > JAADFJ01 > JAADFJ01. The sequence continues at coordinate 8,942 of JALWSW010000054.1, forward strand.
GATTCAGCCTCAGAAACAATCAGGATAGATGCAACCAGGATTGAACCGCAGGTTGCATTTCCTCATCTGCCTGAGAATAGCAGAGCGGTTTCCCAAATCCATAAAACTATAAAAATCGATCAGGCGTTTATTGGTTCCTGCACAAACGGAAGAATGTCTGATTTGAGAATTGCCGCTGACATATTAAAAGGAAGACATATTGCCAAAGGTGTTCGTCTTATTATTATTCCGGCAACAAAACAGATTTACAGAGAGGCGTTAAAAGAGGGGCTTTTTGATATCTTTCTTGATGCGGGAGCAGTAGTTTCCACTCCAACCTGCGGTCCGTGTCTTGGCGGATACATGGGAATTCTCGCTCCGGGTGAGACAGCTATCTCAACAAGCAACAGAAATTTTGTAGGCAGGATGGGTTCTCCGAAATCGTTTGTATATCTGGCAAATCCTGCGGTTACAGCAGCCTCGGCGGTAGCTGGTTTTATCATAGATCCTAAGAAATTGTAATGGCAAAAGCAGATTTTGATCTTCTTGTTATCGGAGGCGGAATAGCAGGAACCAGTGCCGCGATAAGAGCTGCCGATAGCGGCTTGTCGGTTGCGATAGTGACAAAAACCGATAAATTGGACGATTCTGCCACCTCTCACGCTCAAGGCGGAATTGTCTACAGGGCAATTGATGATAGTCCGGAACTTTTGATTAACGATATACTTTCAGCAGGCGCAGGAGCCTCTCTTCGCGCAGCAGCGGAGGTCGTAGCAACCGAAGGTCCTGAGATTATCGAAAAGATGTTGCTCGAGGAGGCTCCGGTAGATTTTGACAGGGATGATTCCGGGCAGCTTGACAGAACCGAGGAGGCTGCGCATTCAAAACGAAGAATTCTGCACAAAACCGATATTACCGGAAGATATATTGAGCAGGCACTTATAAAAAGAATAAGAGAACTTCCCAATATTACGTCCTTTACAGGTCATACGTTGGTGGATTTGCTCACAAATCATCATCATGTCGATGACCCGCTTGCCTGCTATGAGGATAACCGGTGTCTTGGTGCCTATGTTCTTGATAATGCCAATTCCACGGTAAAAACCATAACAGCAAAAAACACTCTGCTTGCAACAGGCGGTCTTGGTCAGATCTATTTGCATACGACCAATCCTGATGTGGCAACAGGAGAAGGACTTGCAGCGGCATACAGAGCGGGCGCAGAAATTATAAATATGGAGTATATTCAGTTTCACCCTACAACTCTTGCTGTAAGTGGCGCGGATAGTTTTCTTATTTCCGAATCTGTCAGGGGTGAAGGTGCAATTTTGATAGGTTTTGATAAAAAACCGTTCATGAAACGCTACCATCCTCTTGGATCGCTTGCCCCAAGGGATATTGTTGCCAGGGCGATTCATAGCGAGATGATTGAGCATCATTGGCCCTATGTTTATCTTGATATTGCATCGTATATGAAACCTGAGGCGGTAAAGAAGCGTTTTCCGACAATCTGGAAAGAGTGCAAAAAATATGGCATAGATTGTGCCTATGAGCCGATTCCGGTGGTACCTGCGGCGCATTTTTCTTGCGGAGGAGTCAGATGCGATTTGAATGGCAGAACTACTGTGGACGGGCTTTATACGGTAGGAGAGGTTGCATGCACCGGTTTGCACGGAGCAAATCGTCTTGCCAGCACATCGATGCTTGAGGGCTTGGTGTTTGGATACAGGGCAGCTAACGATATTGTCAAAAAAATAAAAAGAGAAGCCTATTCTATCCCAAATGTAAGGCAGTGGAGCTACACAGGTTCAAGCAGCATCGATAATGCATTGATATTTCAGGATTTTATAACACTGAAATATATTATGTGGAATTATGTGGGATTGATAAGAAATAGTCATAGACTTGGCAGAGCAATTAACGATTTGAGACATCTATGGCAGGAGACTGAGGAGTTTTACAGAAACACTCGTTTAACAAGAGAGATTGTTGAACTAAGAGGAGCCATTCAGACCGGTTTAATCATTGCAAGGGCAGCCTGGCAGAACAGAACAAGCAGAGGCTGTCATTTCAGAAAAGAAGAGGAATGAGATGAATTATACTGAGATGACAAAAGAAATAGAAAAATTGAAAAAGGAAAAAGACGCAATCATCCTTGCCCATTATTATATGAAACCTGAGGTTCAGGATGTTGCCGATTATATAGGAGATTCGTTGGGACTGGCAAGAACCGCGGCAAAAACCGACAAGCAGACGATTGTTTTTTGTGGAGTGGACTTTATGGCTGAAACCGCAAAGATTCTTATGCCTGATAGGAATGTCCTGATTCCATACAGCAGGGCGGGCTGCTTTCTTGCCGATATGATAATTCCTGAGGAGTTGATTGAATATAAACAGGAGCATCCCGGAGTGCCGGTTGTTTCATATATAAATACAACCGCTCAGATTAAGGCGCTTTCGGATATAATCTGTACATCTTCAAATGCGGTTGATGTTGTGAAATCTCTTCATGCAAAAGAGGTTATTTTTGGTCCCGATAAAAATCTTGCCCAGTATGTAGCTGACCGGTTGCCTGAGGTAACATTTCATATTTGGGAAGGCTATTGCCAGGTGCATGAGCGCATTACGACTCAATCGATACTTGAATTGAAAAAAAAGTATCCGACCGCAGCGATAGCTGTTCATCCCGAATGCACTCCGCAGGTTACAAGAATTGCGGATTTTGTCGGAAGCACAACTAAAATTGTTGATTTTGTCAAAAACAGCGACAAAAAGATTTTTGTCATAGGTACTGAAATCGGAATTGCTCATCAGATAAGAAAAAAGGCTCCGGGAAAACGGATTGTCTTTCCCAAGGCTACGCCTTTGTGCTATAATATGAAAACTATTACCTTACCGAGGGTGCTTGCAGCGCTCAAAAAGAATCAGTTTGAGGTTAGTGTTGATAAAAATGTGGCTGCCAAGGCAAAGGTTGTTATAGAAAGGATGCTTGCTGCAAGTCGATGATAGAAGAGTCATTAAAAGCTTTTCTGAAAGAGGATATCCAATCAGGCGATCTTACGGCTCCGATTGCAAAAGGCAAACAGGCAAGCGCAAGACTTATCTGCCGGTCAGGAGCTTTGCTTGCAGGAATCGATTTTTTTGAGAAAATTTTCAAAATTCTTGATAAGAATACACGCTTTGAGCGGTTTTTCCCCGATGGTACATACATTGAGGAATCTTCTGTTGTAGCGGTTTTAAATGCGGATGCGGCGGCAATCTTGGCTGGAGAGAGAACAGCGCTTAATCTTCTTTCACGTATGTCAGGAATTGCAACTCTTACACGTGAATTTGTTAGTCAACTTGACGGATTTGATACAATGCTTCTTGATACAAGAAAAACAACCCCCGGATTGAGATTTTTCGAAAAGTATGCCACGAGGGTCGGCGGAGCTCTGAACCACAGACTTGGACTTTATGATTGTGCCATGATAAAGGATAATCATATTAAAGTGGCAGGAAGTATATCAGCGGCAATCAAGGCGATAAGGTCTGAGATTCCGTTTACCTCAAAGATTGAGGTTGAGGTAAAAACTGTTGACCAGATGAAAGAGGCGATGGATAATCGCGCCGATATAATTTTGCTTGATCATTTTGATATTGATCAGATAAGACAGGCGGTAAAAATCAAAAATGACTATGTCAGACTTGAGGCATCAGGCAATATTGACAAAGATTCACTCAAAGCAGTTGCCGCTACCGGCGTTGATTATATTTCTACCGGATACATTACCCATCATGCGGTTTCCTCTGATTTTGCGCTGAAAATCTTCTGAACGTGCTTGCTGTCTTATCGTTCATTTTTCTTCTGGTTCCCTATTTTATTCCTTCGCTTTTTTTTCTTGAGTTTATCGGCTTTGTTCCGCTCTTTTTTATAAACAGAAAATTTGCGTCGCAGGCTTTGATCGGGTTTGCATTCGGCTTTTTCTACCAGCTTGTTCTGGTGAGCTTTTTATACGAACCGATTCATATTCATGCAGGTATTTCCTATATCTATACATTTGCCCTAATCGGTCTTCTTGCGCTGTATCTGGCTATCTGGTGGCTGTTCTTTTTCGTTTGCATAAAACTTTTTTACAACAGGCTTTATATTATTCCGGCTGTTGCGGTAATTTTGGAAATAGCGCGTGACCATCTTCTTACAGGTGTTCCGCTCTTTGATCTCTATCTTACTCAGTTTCAGAATCATTTTCTCTTGAAATATGCCCAGATTTCTTCATATCTGATTACATTTCTTCTGCTGCTGATTAATCTTTTTGTCTATTTTGCCATCTCAAGAAAAAAACCTCTGTTTTTAGTGCCGGTAATTGCAATCTTGGCGATAGGATATTTTTTGCCTGCAAACCGGACAAAAATCTTTCCGGTTAAAATGTTAGTTGTAACCGAGGATATTGCCCAGGAGAAACGATGGGATAATGCTTTTTATTATAAGATTATAAACAGATATATAAATCAAACCGAGATTCTTGCAAAACGTTTTCATCCGGATTTGATAGTTTGGCCGGAAGCTGCGATTCCGATAGTTTGGAATGAGTATGAAAAGGATGATAATCTGCTTATTAATTTTGAAAAGAAGCTCAAGATTCCTCTTTTGACCGGTTTGCTTTCTTACAGTCCTTATGGCTATACAAACTCGGCTTTTCTTTTTAAAAAAAATGCCCTGTTTCGTTATGACAAGATGCATCTTGTTCCTTTTGGTGAATATCTGCCGGTGAGGTCTCTTTTTGATAAGATAGTAAATGTGACTCAGGGTGGCGAAGACCTGAAAGCCGGAGAGAAGATAACGGTTTTTGATGTGGGAAAAAACAGAATAGCGGCTCCGATTTGCTATGAAACGATGTTTCCGTTTTTGATAAGACGGTTTAAGAAAGAAGGAGCCGATATTGCCATAAATATAACAAACGACGGATGGTTCAGCGGAACTTTTGCGCCAAAATTCCTTATGCGTTTGCTTCGATTCAGAGCAATTGAGAATGCAATCTATTTTTTGAGGGTCTCAAATGACGGACCTACGATTTTGTTTGACCCGAACGGAGCAACTGTAAAACCTAAGGCTTCCGGGCTACACTATTTTGTTTTTGATTTAGCCTCTTGAGAATATCACTTAGCTTTAAAATGGTTTTTGCATACGGGATACTGCCGTTGTAATGAAGGATGGTTTTTAGTCTGTTTTTGCCGCTCCACCCTTCTTTGATAAGAAAATTTGATGTGCTTGCAGCCGCATCTTCTATATTGTATAAATCGGCTTTCCTGTCCCCATTGCCATCGATTGCATAGGAAAGATAACTTGTCGGAATAAACTGAGGGATTCCGAATGCCCCTGCCCATGATCCGGTTAATCGAAATACGTCTATTTTGCCTTTTTTCCATATTTTCTGCAGTGCCCTCATCTGTTTGATTGCCCAGTCAAACCTTCTTTTTTGTGAGGGGTCTTTGAGATTCGAAGACGCTATGATATTTGCATACACATTTGCGACATTATATCCGCCTATCTGTCTGCCGAAATCGGTTTCGACAAACAGAATTGCCGCTATCACAGTTCCGTCTATGCCTTTGTTGTCAAAAACGGTTTTATGAGAACGATAGAATGTTGTGATTCGGTTGATTGATTGTTTGTTAAAATAGTGTCTGTATTGAGATTCGGTTTCTTTGTGATGAAAATTTTTTTTTGCAATAACCGGTTTCAGAATAAAATGCTGATTGATTTTTTCTATAAAATCCGGCAAAAAGGCGTTTGATTCCATTCGCTCAACAAGGATTGAATTGTGCGTTGAGCCAGCGTATAGATTGCCGCTAAGAGCTATTATTACGAACAAAATCTTCACTATTTTCATAATACTTCCTGCTTATAGTTTATTTAACCTTAATTATATAGAGAAGGCAAAAATTTATCAAATCAAACCATTGAAGCGTAGCCGGTTTTAGCTTATTATAGGATACGTTGTGATAGTTGGAATAATATTGGCGACTTTGATAATTTTTAATGCAGCAGATGCAGCGGCTTGGGGAAGTGCTGCGCATCTGTTTGTCGCAAGCAATCTGTTAAGTGATTATCTTGACCAGTTGGGCAAGATCTCGGCGCTGCTTTACTCAAATGCCGATGCGTTTTTCTATGGCAATATTGCTCCTGATATAACGGTTGGAAAGAAATTTTGTAATCCGTTAAACCATTGTCATAACTGGAGCATCCCGTTTCTGCTTTTGAAAAAATCAATCGGATCCAGAGAAAAGGCGTTTGCCTACGGTTATTTTTCCCATATCGCCGCTGATGTTGCGGCTCACCAATATTTTATAAAATCAAAACTCAAAAAAAGCCGGTTTGCTTCCGAAATTCTTCACAGTATTATTGAATCGGAAGCCGAACTTATGCTTCCTTCAAAATATACAAGTTTATCAAAGTTTGTGATAAACGGGAAATATCCTGATCTTGACAAATTGCTTAAAAGTAGTTTGCAAAATACGCTGTTTTCCTTTTCCACCTCAAAATTTATATTTAAGCGAACCGTAAATCTGTTTCCTGCACGAGAATATAGTATGGGGAGATTATTCAGTAAAGGTGAGCTATACGACTATCTCGATCTTTCGATCGATTTTGTAAAGGATGTTCTTGTAAATGGTTATAGATCCGAGGTTTTGTCCAAAACTGCTATAATCGACAAACCGATGCGGATGTTTGTTAAGGTGAGATAATGAGTCCTGATAAAAAGATATACAATCAATTATGCAAAATATTTGGGAAAGCCAACGTATATGATAAGCTGATAGATAGAACTCAATATGCCTACGATGCAACTCAAAAGCGCTTTCTGCCTGATTTTGTTGTATTTCCCAAAGATTCCGAGCAGATAAGCAAACTTTTTATATTGGCTAACAGAGAAAAGATACCGGTTGTGCCAAGAGGTGCAGGCTCGGGATTTACCGGAGGTGCACTTGCGGCAGACGGAGGTATAATTGTCTCTACCGAGCTGATGAATAAAATCGAATCCATAGATACAACCGATCTGACTGCTGTTGCAGAGCCTGGTGTAATAAATTACCATTTTCAGGAAGAGGTGGAAAAAAGGGGGCTATTTTATCCTCCCGATCCCGCAAGCTGGCAATTCTCAGCACTTGGAGGAAATGTTGCGGAAAATGCCGGCGGACCTAGGGCGGTAAAGTATGGAGTTACAAAAGATTATATACTTGGGCTGGAAGCTGTTCTTCCAAACGGAGATTTTATAAGAGCCGGTTCAAGAAATATAAAAGATGTCGTGGGGTATAATATTGCTGGCTTGCTAATCGGATCGGAGGGAACGCTGGCTTTTATCACTAAGATTATTGCAAGGCTGATTCCAAAGCCGCAATCCACCTCAACGGTTTTGGCGGAATTCAAAACGCTTGATCAAGCCGCATCATCGGTGTCTCTGATCCTAAACAATAATATATTGCCTACTGCCATTGAATTTATGGACAGGCATTCGGTTGCCGCCGTAAAAAGATATACCGATATAAGCATTGATGAGAGCACCAAGGCTATACTTGTAATACAAACAGATGGTTCAACGGAGGAGGCATCGCGGGAAGCTGAGAAAATTGCGGATCTTTTGCGCAGCAAAGCAGGAGCAACGGTTAAAATTGCAACCACCGTAGCTGAAGAGGAGCTTCTATGGAGAGCAAGGCGGAGTGTATCGCCTGCTCTGAAAAATATAAGACCCAACAAATTAAATGAGGATATTGTTGTACCTCGCAATCGCCTCGATAAAATGATTGAAAAAACCGATCAGATAAGCAAAAAATATGGTTTGCCTATTGTCAATTTCGGTCATGCCGGAGATGGCAATATCCATGTAAATGTTCTTTATGAAGATGACGAGCGCAAAAAAGCTGAAGCGGCTGTGTATGAGATTTTTGAGGCTGTTGTTGAACTGGGAGGAACATTATCGGGTGAACATGGAATAGGAGTTGCAAAACAAAAATTTTTGAGGCTTGCAAAAACCGAAAGTGAGATGAACATAATGAGAGCCATAAAGAAGACGTTTGATCCGAATAATATCCTGAACCCAGGCAAGATGGGCTTGCAAAAGGGGCATACATAAAATCTCCAAAAAAATTTCGTTTTACATATAGAAGATGAAAAAAAAAGATAAGTTTATAAAAGAGGAACTGGAAAAATGCGTAAGATGCGGCAAATGCAGGTGGGTTTGTCCTGTGTTTGAGCAAGAGCAGCGTGAGCCGTTTGTTGCACGCGGACATTTTTCGCTTTTAGAGGAGCTAAGAAACCGAACAATAAAACCTGAAGGTAGTAGAATAAAAGAGCTTTTGGGCAAATGTATTCTGTGCACAAGTTGCGTTGAGATCTGTCCGAATGATGCACCTACCGATACGATTGTTGAGCTGGCAAGATATATGATTTATCAGCAAAACAGCCTTCCACTTTATAAAAAGCTCTTTTTTTGGTTACTGAAAGACAGAAAAAGACTTGACCAAGCTGTTAGTGCAGCAGCAAACGCATCTGTAATAGCAACACAAGAAAAGAACGGACAGAAATTTCCGTTTATCAAACGATTTTTCCCTAAGATAGCAAAAAAATCGTTGCTTCGATCGCTACCTAAATATCCCACAAAAGGAAACACAACGGTAGCGTTGTTTGCATCATGTCTGGTAAACTATTCATACCAATCCGTAGGTTACGCCCTCGTTGATATTCTCAAAAAACTCGGTATCGGAAGCGTTTTACCAAAAGAACAACTCTGTTGCGGTGCACCGGCATATTTTGCCGGAGATTTTCAGACAGCCGCCTTTCTTGCCAGAGGAAATATCGATCTGTTTGAAAAGATAAATCTTCCCGTCCTGCTGCCAGAGCCTACCTGCGCATCGATGATAAAATATGATTATCCCAAACTTTTCAGATTTCTTGAAGATGAAGAATATGCAAAAAAAGCTGAAAAGGTTTCCAAGCTATTTTATGACCCGGTCTTTTATCTTTATCACAACAGCGACCTTAAAGAGAGGATGAAGAAATCTGTAAATCTGAATATAACCTATCATGACCCGTGTCATCTTGCAAAAACGCAAAAGGTTATCGAAGAACCAAGAGAGCTGATAAGCAGAACCGGCGCTAATATTATGGAGATGTCAGATCCTATGAGATGCTGCGGGAACGGAGGAACGTTCAGTGTTGACTGGAGAAATTTGTCGCTTAAGATTATGGACAAAAAAATTGATGATATTAAAAACAGCGGAGCAACCACCGTTGTTACCGGATGCTCGGCTTGTATGATGCAGATATCCGAAGGACTTCACAGACACAGGCAAACGACTGGAATTATCCATACGCTTGAGCTGATAAACAAAGCTGTACCGTAGGTTTTTTTCAATTTATCTTATCTCTTCCCAGAATTTGTTTTCGTTATCAACATTATAACCACCTTGTGTTTGCTCGGGCAGTTGAGGCTGTTTATTTAACATTTTCAGGGTTTCAGGCGGAAGGTTTGGAGGAATCGGGAATTTTTTAACCGGTTTATCTGCCAATATTCTTTTCATAATGCCTATCCAAATAGGCAAAGCAGCCCTTGCGCCTGTTTCGCCCCTGCCAAGACTTTTTCGATTATCATATCCGGTCCAGACTACGGTCAGATAATCGGGTGAATAGCCTGCAAACCATGCGTTTCTATAGGCGTTTGTTGTTCCTGTTTTTCCAGCCAAAGGTCTGCCCAACACCTGAGCGGAGCGCCCGGTTCCGTTTTCTATAACCTCCTGAAGCATCTTTGTCATTATAAATCCGGTTGATACCTTTAGCACTCTTTCTGGATTATCTTTATGCTCATAATAAAGCTTTCCATCGGGTCCGGTTATCTTTTTAATAGCGTATAACTTTTCTTTTATGCCGTAATTGGCAAGTGTGCCGTATGCGGTTGCCAATTCAAATGCGCTAAGACTTGCCGAACCCAAAGCCAGAGTATAATTTTTTGGCAACTCGGAAGTTATTCCCAGTTTTCTGGCATATTTTATTGTTTCTCCTATTCCTATCTGGGCAATAAGGTTTATGGTTGCCACATTTATTGAATGAGCAAGAGCATATCTCAATGTTACGTTTCCGCGATATTTTCGTTCGTAATTTTCAGGTGTCCAGACCTTGTTATGAAATTTGAAACTTATAGGTTCATCAAGAAGCATATCATTGGGAGAGAATCCGTTCGCTATGGCTGCGGTATAAACAATCGGCTTAAAGGCTGAACCGACCTGCCTTTTTGCCTGGTATGCCCTGTTGAATTGACTCATTCTGAAGCTGAACCCTCCTACCATTGCCAGAATTGCTCCGGTGCGATGTTTAACAATAAGTGCCGCGCCTTGAGGTATTGAGCCGTCTCTTTTCAGTCTTATCAACCCTTTTTTAATCTCTGTTGTGGCAATTTTCTGATATAGCGGGTTGAGTGTCGTGTAAATTCTCAAACCACCGCTGTAAAGCGCCTTTTCGCCGAACATTTTTATCACTTTTTCTCTTACATATTCGGTAAAATAGCCATATGCCCAGACCGGGACCGACTTAGGTCTTAGTCTAAGCCTTCCGTTTAATGCCTTGAGGTATTGATTTTTATTGATTTTACCGAGTTTATACATCCTTTTTAATACATGAAGCATTCTTTTGCGCGCAAGCTTTGGATGTTTATACGGATTATATCTTGAGGGAGCCTCTATCATTCCGGCAAGAGCGGCTGATTCCAGCAGGTTCAGCTGAGCTGCATGAACCCCGAAATATCGTTCGGCAGCATCCTCTATTCCGTAAGAACCGTTGCCAAAATAGATTTCGTTAAGATAGAGCTCCAAAATCTTTTTTTTGGAATAGCGCTTTTCCATTTTATATGCAAGTACTACCTCAATGGTTTTTCGATAGATACTTTTTTCAGGAGACAAAAAGATATTTTTTACGAGTTGTTGAGTTATGGTGCTTCCGCCTTCGCTAAATTTTCCCGATATTATATCGCTGATAAAGGCTCTCAATATTCCTTTGAAATCTATAGGCCCATGCTCAAAAAAACGCGAGTCCTCGGTCGCCAGAACCGCATCAATCGCAATCTTGGCAACTGATTTTAGAGGAATAATTTTTCGCTGCTGATATCCAAAACTTGCTATCACCTCCCCGTTTGCGGCATATATAATTGAGGAGGATGGCATCCTATAGCTCGAAATATCAGTAAATCTGCTTTCTGTAGCTGCATCTATCATAAAAAATATTACCACCGCGGCAATTGCTGCAAAAAGTGTGGCAAAACCGAAAAGAATAAAAATCTTTTTAATCAATTAATCTGCTATCCATCTGTCATATTATCTGATGCAGCTAAACTTATTGCAAATACCTTGTTTATCAATGTTTGAGCACGCCTTCTTAATAGGCAACTATTCCAACTGGCTCACAACCGATTTAATAGATTCAACCGCTTCTTTTATATCTTCCATAGATGCAGCATAGGAAAACCTAAGAGAATTATCATCTCCGAATCCGATTCCGGGCACGCTTGCAACCTTCGCCTCATCTATAAGCAGATTTGCAAAATCGATTGATGAGCTGATTTTTCTGCCGTTAAAACGTCTCCCGTACAAACCGCTTATATCAGGGAACAGATAGAATGCGCCGTTTGGCTTGAAACAGTTTATGCCCTTTATATTTTTAAGCTCGTTATAAAAATAGTCTCTTCTTTCTTTAAATGCATCAACCATTATTTCAACACTTTTTTGCGAGCCGTTCAAAGCCTCTACCGCGGCTGCTTGAGCTATCGAGCATGGATTTGATGTGCTTTGACTTTGAAGTTTGGTCATTGCTTTTACAATTTCGCTATCTGCTCCGACCCAACCTATTCTCCAGCCGGTCATGGAATATGTTTTTGAAACACCGTTTACAGTTAATGTTTTTCGTTTTGCTTCATCAGATAATGAAGCCGGACTTACAGGCTTAAACCCGTCATAAACAATCTTTTCGTATATTTCATCCGAGACGATAAACAGATTATGCTTAAGTGCGCATTCGGTCAGTTTTTCTATCTCGGCTTTACTGTAGGCAGAACCTACCGGATTTGACGGGGAGTTAAGCACGACCATTTTTGTTCTGGATGTTATTTTTTCTTCCAACGCTTCGGGCAAAATTTTGTAACCGGTTGGTGCGGTCGGTACTATAATCGGGTTTGCTCCTGCATATCTTATTCCGGCCTCATAGCTTACCCAATACGGAGCCGGAAGAATTACCTCGTCGCCTTTATCAAGAAGCACCTGAAAAAGGTTAAAAAGCGTATGTTTGGCGCCATCGGATACGCAGATATTCTCTTTGCCATATTCGATGTTGTTGTCCTGCCTAAACTTTTTAACAATTGCCTCTTTCAGGGCGTCTATTCCGCCAACGGCGGTATATTTTGTAAACCCGTTGTTTATAGCCTCAATAGCAGCCTGTTTTATGTTCTCCGGCGTATCAAAATCAGGTTCTCCGGCCGATAGATTTATGATTCTGATTCCCTGAGCGTTGAGCTGTTTACATTTTGTGCTTACAGCAAGGGTAGCCGAAGGCTTAATCAATCCGATTCGTTCTGATAGTTTCATCTTTTTTCTCCTTTTACTTTTTCTTTCATCATCTTAGCCACAATTGAGGGCACCATCTCCTTTATGCATCCGTTATGAAAAAAAACATTTTTTACGATGCTTGAGCTCAAAAACGAATATTTGATAGAGGGCATCAAAAACAGCATCTCTATAGATTTATCAAGCTCTCTGTTCATAAACGCCATCTGAAGCTCAAATTCAAAATCGCTGATTGCCCTTAGTCCTCTGATAATAATTTTTGAATTATGCTTTTTGACAAAATCAACAAGCAACCCCTCAAAAATCTCGACCTTGCAGCCTTTTACATTTTTTTCTACCAATGCTTTCTCGATCATCATAAGGCGTTCCGAATCGCTGAACAGCGGTTTTTTCTGAAGATTTTTTGCCACGCCGATTATTATCGAGTCAAAAATTTTCAGACTTCGCTTTATTATATTTATATGTCCGTTTGTTACCGGATCAAATGTTCCCGGATATATGGCAATCATCTGAATTTGAGAAAATTTAAAACTGTGTTTCCAAACGGTCTTGATTTTACGGTTTCAGCAAATTCCGATTTATACGGTTTGCTATATTCTAATATCACCAAAGCCTTTTCTGTCTTTTTCATAACTTCCCCAACCTTTTTTATAATGTTTTCAAGTTTGTAAACCGGTATATCATAGGGCGGATCGATGAATACAATGTCAAATCTCTCTTTGCAGGCATCTAAAAACCGCTCCGCTGTTTTCTGCTCTATTTTAACCGAATCAGCCAATTTGCAAATAGCCACATTTTCAGTGATTATCTTAATGGCATTTGCGCTGCAATCAACCATTGTGGCAATAGCGCCTCTGCTTGATGACTCTATACCTATGGAGCCGGTTCCAGAATAAAGATCCAAAAAATTCAAGCCTTTTATTTCTCCGATTGCATCAAAAAGCGATTTTTTAACAATCTGTCGTGTCGGGCGCAGCCATCTCCATTTTGCGGCTATAAGCTTTTTTCCTTTTAACGATCCGCCTATCACATTCATAATAAATAATAGCTAATATACCCCTTTTGTTATGCTTTATGAATCTCGGTCATTTGCCCATCACAAGTATAACAAACACTATTTTATTGTAAACCGAATTTTTGTTCGCGGCAGGTGATATTAAATGCCCTGAATGCGTTATCTGTCGAAATCCTGATAAGTTGTTCGTAGTCGATATTAAGCAGTCTTGAGGTATATTTAATTGTTTCAACGATAAAGGCGGGCTCATTTCTTCTGCCTCTGTAGGGAATCGGAGCAAGAAAAGGCGCATCGGTTTCAAAAAGAAGCTTTGATAGCGGTATCTTTTTGACCGCTTCTTGCAGAATTTTTGCTTTCGGATATGTTATAATGCCGCCTATGGAAAAATAGTTTCCATGTTTATTGCCAAATTCCAAGATTTTCTCATCGCCTGTAAAACAGTGAAAGATTATCGTTAAGCTATTTGTAAAGCGCGAGAGAATCTCCAGAGTGTCCTTTGTTGCCTCCCTGGTATGGATGACAATAGGCAGGGATAATTCTTTTGCAATTTCCAGAAACTGTCTAAAACAGGCTTTTTGAATATGCTTTGGAACGTCGGAATGATAGTAATCCAACCCGATTTCACCAATTCCGGCACATTTCGCCTCTCTTGCTTTATCTGCGAGATATCCCAAATCTTTTTCATAATTATCGGCGTCTTCAGGGTGAATCCCGACCAGATACCATATTCCGTCTGTTTCTGCAATCTTTATGGCTTTTTTGAGATTTGGCAAGGTTGTTCCGGGTAATATAAAATAGTTTACCCCTGCCTGCCTTGCTCTGTTGATTGCCTCATACGGGTCGTCAAATTCATCCAAATCCAGATGTGTATGCGTATCAATAACCACCGGCATCTACCTCCAATAACAAACATTGATCCAAAATCGGTGTTGTCAAGAATAAAAAATTGATTATTATAAAGATAATGGATCTTCATCAATACCTTGATATATTAGACAGAAAAAACGATCTTGCAATAATAGACGCTGAGGTCTCGGTCAATCAGGAGATTCCGTATATTGCTTCTGAGGCTGTCAAAAAAGAGGGCAGGGCGCTTCTTTTCAAAAATCCGTCAGGCTACAAAATTCCGGTGGCGATGAATCTGTTTGGAAGCAAAGCCAGGATGGAGACAATTATGCGCGGCAGTCTTGAAAAGCAGGCTGACAGAATCAGAGAGCTTATCAGTTTTCAGATACCTTCGGGAATGTTTGATAAGATAAAGATGGCTGCAAAGCTTAACAAACTGGCAGGCTTTGCCCCGAAAACGGTTTCAAACGCTCCGTTTAAGCAGATTCATACCGATAATATTGAAGAGATTCCGGTTACAACAAGCTGGCCTTTGGACGGAGGACCTTTTATAACGCTTCCGCTGGTAATAACGAGAAACCCTCAAACCAAAAAGCTAAACTGCGGAATGTATCGAATGCAGGTTTACGACAACAAAACCACAGGAATGCATTGGCAGGTTCACAAGGATGGCGCCCTGCATCTTGCCATTGCCAAGAGAATGGGCAAACGCAAGATTGATGTGGCTGTTGCTCTGGGAGGAGATCCTATTCTTACATACGCAGCCACCGCTCCGTTGCCCGAGGAGATAAACGAATTTTTGTTTGCGGGATTTTTAAGAGGAGATGCGGTTAAGCTTGTAAAATGTGAGCATTCCGACCTTGTTGTTCCGGCATCCGCTGAAATTGTGATAGAAGGAGAGGTGTTTACCGATGAGATGAGAGAGGAAGGTCCGTTTGGTGACCATACCGGTTATTATTCATGGAATGATAGCTATCCGGTTTTCAGGATAAAAGCGGTTTACAGGAGAGCCGACGCAATCTATCCTGCAACGGTTGTCGGAAAGCCGATTATGGAGGATGCGTTTTTGGGGCTTGCAACTGAAAGACTTTTTCTTCCAATGGTGCAAAAAATGCTTGATGAAGTTGTCGATATGCATCTACCTCCATACGGACTGTTTCATAATCTGGCGTTTGTTTCGATAAAAAAGCGTTTTGCCGGTCAGGCACGCAAGGTTGCATACGGATTGTGGGGAATGGGGATGCTTTCACTGACAAAAATGATAGTTATCCTTGATGAAGATGTCGATATCCACAATATAGACGAGGTAATCTGGAGAATCGGAAACAACACTGATCCGGTAAGGGACACCTTTTTTTTAAAAGGACCGCTTGATGCGCTTGAAAATGCATCTGAGAATGCGGTTTATGGTGGGAAGATGGGAATTGACGCAACCAGAAAACTTCCGGAAGAGGGGCTTTCAAGATTTTTGCCCCCTGAGGTCAAACCGGACGAATCGATAGCGAAACTGGTTAAAAAGCGTTGGAAAGAGTATAAAATAAGCCCTAATTAAGGAGGCAGAATGCGTTTGATTTTTAGCAGCAAAGGTGTAGAACTTACAGAAGCAATGAAGCAGTATGCAACAAAAAAATTTGGAAAACTTGAAAGAATTTATCCCAAACTTTCGGAAATCAAAATTAATTTCAGGGTGGAAAAATACAGACATATTGTTGATGCCATAGTGGCTTTGGGGCAGGAGACCGTGAAGATAAGCAAGGAATCAAAAGATATTTATGGCTCAATCGATATGGCATACGATCTTTTAGAAAGAAAGATCAAGAGATTTAAAGAAAAACTTTCTAACGGCAAAAGTTCTCAAGGCGACAGACCAGGCAAAAGCAACAAAACGGATAATCTGATTTATAAATCTTATACAATAAAACCGATGTACATAGAGGACGCCTTGATGCAGCTTGATTCTGAGGACAAACCGTTTGTTGTGTTTGAGAATGCCGAAACATTGAAGACATCTATACTATATAAAGATAAAAATGATAGAATCTGCATTATAGAAACCAAATAATGAGATTATATCGCAAAAAACAACCTATATCTGCTTTGTATGTCTGAAAAACTTATACTTGTGACAGGTCTGTCGGGTTCGGGCAAAAGCAGCCTGATAAATCTGCTTGAGGATGAAGGCTTTTTTACCATAGAAAATCTTCCATTTTCGATGATAGAGCTTCCCAATATTGCCGATTACAGAGATGCGCCTGTGGCTGTTTTGAGCGATATTCGGGATCTTGCATTTATTGAGGACAGGGAAAAGCTTGGCAATTTGCTTGATAGATTCGGCGGCAAGATTCTGTTTATGAGGACAAATACCAAAACACTTCTGTCACGCTTCAGGCAGACCAGGAGGATACATCCGCTTACTGTCCTTAAAAATCTTGACCTGAAAGATGCGATAAAAAAGGAGAAGGAACTGCTCAGTCCTATAGAAAAACGAGCAGATATATTGCTTGACACATCTTCAATGAATCTGCCTGATCTTAAAAGATGGGTCAAAAATCAGTTTTCCGGTTACAAGAATGCTCTGTTTCAGATATCTGTGATCTCTTTTGGATATAAATTCGGTATTCCTCAGGAAAGCGACCTTGTTTTCGATGTGCGGTTTCTGCCCAATCCGTATTTTGAGAAATCGTTGAAGGAGAAAAGCGGACTTGATAAAGAGGTTTGCCGATGGATGGAGAAATTTCCTCAGACTACAATTCTTAAACGAGAGCTATCTGCTTTTGTGGATTATCTTATAGAGCAGTATAAAAAGGAGGACAAAAAGTATCTTACTATCTCAATAGGATGCACCGGCGGAAGACATCGTTCACCCTTTATCGTGACTTACCTGCAGAAATTTTTAAAAGGCAAAGGATATAAAGTTGATATATACCACAAGGATATAAACAAAAATTATGAACGGTAATCTGATTGATTGTCGCTTCCTGACGAAAAGTGCGGTAAAAACTATTGTAAAGAAAGCCGAAGAGTATAAAAGTAAATTTATGAATGGCGCGTTGATTCCGGAATTTCCGGGCAAAACGGTTTTCAATCTGTTTTTGGAGCCATCGACCAGAACAAGATGTTCCTTTGAAATGGCGGCAAAACGTCTTGGAATGATGCCAATAAATATATACGGCAGTTTTTCAAGCATTACAAAAGGAGAGACGCTTGAGGACACAATCCTTAATTTGTCAAAAATGCACCCTTCGGCATTTGTTATAAGGCATCAGAGCTCAGGAATCTGCTACCGATTGGCAGAGGTGACCGATATTCCTATAATAAATGCCGGGGACGGAACCCACGCTCACCCGTCTCAAGCCCTGCTTGACCTTTTTACTATTTTGGAAAAAAAGAGAAGAATCGAAGGTCTGAATATATCCATTATAGGAGATATTTTATCAAGTAGGGTGGCAAGATCCGATGCTGAACTTTTCGTTAAAATGGGCTGCAATGTGACGCTTTTCGGTCCTGCAACAATGCTTCCTGACTATCCGTTTGTGAGCAATACGAAGATTGCAGGCAGTATGGAAGAGGCAATAGCCGATAAGGATGTTATTGTTCTTCTTAGAATCCAGCTTGAGCGAAAAAGCGGGGGAAATATTTCTTCACTTGGTGAATATCACAGATATTTCGGTATCAAAAAAGAGCTGTTGAAAAAGAAGACACTTATTCTTCACCCCGGTCCATTTAACAGAGGTGTTGAGCTTTCATCAGATATAGTTGACTCAGATAACACAGAGATATTTAACCAGGTTGAAAACGGTGTTTTTGTTCGTATGGCAATATTTTGGTGGCTACTGAACAGGCAATCTGCAAGCTGATTTATTTTAAACAGATCGTTATTGTATAAGAATTCGTTTGTCAGTTTTTATAATACGGTAATCTCGGAAAAGGAATTATGAATCTTGAATTTCAGGTTGTGTCTGCTTGGGCAATCGGATTTTTTACCGCCGGAAATTGGCGCAATACAATAATGTCTTTTGTATAGCACTCCTTTCTCATCGAGGTGAGTTTTGTATTTATATAAAAATCAACGGATTTGCAGTTACGGGGTTAACTATCTTATAGCAGAATCTGTTTTACCTCGAGTGTTCCATCGATTGACTTGAGCTGGTCTATAACCGGTTTTGGCAGTTTCTGATCAACGCTTATCAATGATATTGCCTCCTGATTAGTTTTTTGTCTTCCGAGTCTGAAATCGGCTATATTTATGGAAGCCTTGCCAAGAATCGTTCCCACGTTGCCGATAAATCCGGGAATATCGCGGTTTCTCATAAGTATAAGAATAGGTTGGGGTTCTACCT
>JALWSW010000055.1 GCA_027080125.1 Campylobacterales bacterium
ATCTACTATTCTGTTTTGCCTTTGTTAATTTGTTAATATATATATCAGCCGAATATGCTCAAAAAGTTTATATTGAAAATCATATTGCAAGAGTTTCTTTGAGTTTCGGTTTCTGGCTTTCCGAATTTTTCATCTATCTTATATTGCTTGATAGTTTAAAAAATATGAACGGTTTTTGGAAAAATCTGGTTATTTCGGTTTTTTTTGTCACAATATTCATTTTTCTGTTTTCCGGATTTTTGAACAACATAGATATCGTAAGGGAATATTACGAAAGAAAGAATCAGTTCGCAAGAGAATTATATATGCATATCTGGCTTTCGCTGGGTTCGGTTGTCGCTGCTTTGCTGCTTGCTTTGCCATTGGGGCTTCTTGCATACAGAAAACGCCGTATATCGGAAAAAATTTTTGCCGTCCTGAATGTGATACAGACAATTCCAAGTATAGCGATGTTTGGTATCCTTATGGTTCCTCTTTCGTATCTATCGAGCAGGAGCCAATTTCTCGCACGCTTAGGCGTGGCGGGAATCGGTTATGCTCCGGCTATCATAGCGCTTGTGCTTTATGCAATGCTTCCGATTACGCGAAATATATATACAGGGTTAAAAAATGTTCCGTCTCATCTCAGACAGGCAAGCATAGGAATGGGAATGAATAATAATCAGTTGCTTTTCAGGGTTGAGATTCCGCTTGGTATTACAGAAATACTGACAGGTATCAGAATTTCGCTGATACAAACCATTGGCAATACCGCTTTGGCAGCCCTGATTGGAGCCGGTGGTTTGGGCGTATTTATTTTTCAAGGTTTGGGTGAATCCTCAAACAGTTTGATATTGCTCGGAGTTCTTCCTCTGATTGTAATGGCAATTGTCGCAGATATTCTTATGCAGATTATTATATCGCTATTTGCAGGAAAAAGTTATGATAAAACTGGATAATGTAAGCAAGTCATACAATCAGACTCGTGTAATCGATTGTATAAGTCTTGAAATTTTAAAAGGAGAGCTGTTTGTCATAATAGGACCCTCCGGAAGCGGCAAAACCACACTGCTGAAGATGATAAATAAGATGATACAACCTACAACAGGTAAAATATATATTGATGGTGTTGATATATCGAGTATAAAAGGAGAGCTTTTAAGAAGAAGAATCGGATATGTCATACAGGATATCGGACTTCTGCCGCATATGAGTGTTAAAGAAAATGTATCGATAGTTCCAAAACTTCTAAAAATGAATAAGAAAAAGATAGAGGAAAAGGTTGTGCGGATACTTGATATGGTGGGACTCGATCCTTCGATATATCTGAATAAATATCCGAGCCAGTTATCAGGAGGTCAGGCTCAGAGAGTTGGCATAGCAAGGGCGCTTGCGGCTGATGCTCAGGTATTGCTAATGGACGAGCCGTTCGGTGCGCTTGACCCGATTACAAAATCTCATCTTCAAAATCAGATAAGCAGAATTCATAAGAAACTTAACAAGACAATAGTTTTTGTTACTCATGATATCGATGAGGCAATCAAAATTGCCAGCAGGATAGCAGTCATAAAAGACGGCAGGTTGGTTCAGGTTGATACTCCTAAAAATATTCTATCGAAACCTAAGAATGAATTTATAGTATCATTCTTAGGCTCAGACAGAGCATTAAAAAAGCTGTCAAGATTATATGTAAAAGATTTTATGCATAAAGCTGACAGGATAAATCTCGCCGGTAAAGATTTAGGATATTTAACTGATGCGGTTACAAAAAACTATATATGGATAACCAATGAAAATGACATTTTGAAGGGATGGGCGGATTTGAGTGATTCAGATCAAGATAATAAACGACAAGTTTCCTATATTGAGGTTGATTATAAAATGTTTGCAGCAGGCGTTGATGAAACGTTAAAAGATACCGTATCAAAAATGCTCTGGCACTCATCAAAGGTATTGCCTGTTTGCAAGGAAGACGGAAAATTGATAGGTGAGATTGATCTTGCCGACATAATAACAAAAACATAATGATTTCCAAAAAGACCGTAGTTAGCGGAACATTGCTAATTCTTTTTGATATTTTTGCATACAATGTCGGTTTGTATATAAAAGAATTATCATCTTCTCCCTATAAAGCCCGATATCCTGCGTCTCTTCTTTCTTTGAGCATCGAACATATTCTGATGGTAACTGTCGCCACTTTGTTTTCGGTAATTGTAGGTGTCTTGTTAGGCGTTATAGCCACAAGAAAATGGGGCAACGATTTTCTCTATCCTATAAATTTAATCGCATCTGTCAGCCAATCGTTTCCGCCGGTTGCTGTTTTGGCAATAGCGGTTCCGATTGTAGGTTTCGGATCAAAGCCAATATTAATAGCACTATTTGCATATGGGCTTTTTCCAATAATACAGAATACGATAGCAGGAATAAAATCGATAGAGCCCTCCATAAAAGAAGCAAGCATTGGTATGGGTATGGGTGCAACCGATATTCTTGTAAAGGTTGAACTGCCTCTTGCAGCAGGAACAATTTTGGCAGGAGTTAAAACAACCACAATCATAAATATAGGTGTAGCGGCTGTTGGAGCGGTTGTCGGAGCTGGAGGTCTTGGCGCTCCCATGATTTCAGGACTGATCGATGAAAATCAGTTTTATATAGCTTATGCAAGCATAGCAATTGCATTTTTATCAATCTTTATGGATAGTTTGTTGACCGATTTGGAAACAATAGTGACTATCGGCAGTTCTCGCAAATCCCAGTCTCGGTCTTGAAAAAGCAAGATGACATATTAAATTATCATATATCAAATATTTTTTAAAAGGAGAATAAGATGCTAAAAGAGGAAATGGTAGCAGCACTTAACATTCAGATGAGGGAGGAGTTTTACTCATCATATCTTTATCTTTCGATGTCAGGATATTTCGAGCAAAAAGGACTCAAGGGATTTGCTAATTGGATGTTTATACAGTATAAGGAAGAGACCGATCATGCGGTTAAATTTTTCAATTATCTGAAAAGCCAGAGCGCTGATATCAAACTTGAAGCTATAAAAGAGCCGAAGCATGAATGGAATTCTATTCCCGAAGTTTTTCATGACACGTTAAAACATGAGCAATATATCACATCCTGTATTAACAATCTGACAGATTTAGCAGAGAAACTTAAAGATCGAGCAACATACAATTTTTTACAATGGTTTGTTGATGAGCAGGTGGAAGAAGAGGAGAACGTCAGAGATATAATCGACCAGCTTAATCTTATTGGTGATAATAAAAGCGCTCTCTTTTTGCTGGACAAAGATCTGAGTCAAAGAGTTTATACACCGATAAATCAAGCCGTCTAAAACATTCGGTTAAAGCTGAAGTTTTGGCTGGTTTTACCAAATTTTATTTTTCCATTCAGCATTAGGTAGTGGTTTTTTATATATCCTTGCGCATCGATATGGAACATACCGCGAACGGATAGTTCTCTTATAATAAGTTCTCCACTTTCCCTTTCTATTTTTGCGGCTGCAAGCAGATTGCCTTTAAGGAGAATCGGAAGATTAAGATTTCTTGCAGAGCTTTTTATTACAGATGAAGGTAAATTAACATTGATATACCATTTATTCTTATCTTCTTTTCCAATATCAATGTTTGCATATCTGTTTGCCGATTCAAGCCGCAATTTGAATAGAATGCCTCCAAAGATATAATGCAGCGGAAAAACTTTAGCGTTGATTGCGTCAAAATGAAAAAGATAGCCCTCTTTTTTTATCAAAATATTGTTTGCCTTTAAAAAAAACGGAGAAGCTTTGCTTATCTTATAAACAACCTGAACATTCATATTTTTTAGATATCCGTTGATAGCATTATCATAAATATTTTTATACGGAAGCATAAAAAGCAATCCTAAAAAAAGAGATACGATAAAAATGACAAGAGCCAGTAAAAATTTTTTCATTCGATTTTTCCTACAATTAAATCCAAATCAAGCAGTTTTGGATTGGTAAAATTTTTTGTAAGAACAAACTGTTTTATGCTGAGGTCGCCGTAGGAATTCGTTTTTTTGAGAACGTCTAAAAATTCCGAAAGATTCAACGAGCTGAATTTTATATCTATTGTCTCCTGAGCTTGGTTTAGAACGGGAGTGGCTGACAAAATTTTTTTATTTAGATTTAGCTCTTTTTTTAGTATCTGAACAAAAGAAAAGAGATTGTTTTTAAACAATCCTTTTTGTTTTTTACATTGTGCAAATTTTTGATAAAGCTCCAATGTTTTTTTATATTTGACGGCTTTTTCATGTATATAGGACTGAACCTCAGAGCGGGAAATATGTATATATAGACCGGAGGCAACAATAATCGCCAACGATATCGCTATAATATAGAGAGCTAAGTTGTTTTTCCTGAAAAACTCTTCTATTGACACAAAAATACCTTTCTATTCTTCATTGTATATAATGTTGAATCTAAGTTTTCCGTTTTTGTTTCTGGTGTTTGATATTTTTGCATTAATATGCAAGATTTTATTAAAATCGTCCAGATAACTAACCAACGAATCATAGCTTGCCGCATTACCTTTAATTTTTATCGATCTTGTATCATATGCAACATAATCAATCACGGTATCCCCTTTTTTTGCTTTGCTAAGTGCATAGATTACATCGATAGGGCTGATTGCGTTTTGTTTCTTGCACTGTTTTGCTTTATACAAGAGCATACCATAGGGATCCTGATATATTTTCCCGCCAAATGCTTTTTTGTAAATATTATTTATCCTTTTCTCATAGGCAAGCAGGTCCGATTTGTCACCTTTATACCTTAAAACCTGACCCAATATAACCGAAATCACAACAATGGCAGCTGCAATAGCAGCGGGAAGAATTTTTTTAACACTAAAATTATCTTTTTTCTCCTCTATTGCCAACTCTATATTTTTATGACGATGTTTTTTCACCAGTTCTATTAACAATTTTATGGTTTCATTTGTATCGGTATTTACTTTCTCGCAAGTGATATCTGCTCTGCTTTTAACATCCTCGTAACCGCCTTTAATATAGCAGACCAGCTTCTCTTGTTTTACTACCGCTGTAATCGCTTCTCCTATATAAACAAATGATGAATTTTTGGCAGCATATTGAATCAGAAACGGGGTTGTTATAAGCCTGGCATTTTTCAGTAACTCATCTTTTTTTATGGGTTCTACTTTTTCAGAGACGATATATCCCAGAGTACCGCTTGGCTTGTATATATAGCCTATCAGACTTTCTTTTTCCGGAAAAATTGTTTTCGCATAAGCTTTTACACTCTTTCTTATGTTTCTTTTTGAAATAATATTTGTCTGAAAAAAATAGAAAAACTGATCCGGCAGGATAAGATAAAGATTTTTTCCACCCGAATAGCTGATTTGCTCCAGTTTCTCGTTATAAAAAAACCAATCGTTGTCTTTATATATCGCTATTACCATTTCACTCATAATTCGATTTTCCCTCAAAATATTTAACCACTTTTGTCTGCGGCTCTCTTTCTATGAGAGCGGTTGCATTATACTCCTTTTTTTTGATAATTACTACAATTTTAACAATAAAAAAAGAGCTTGAAGTGCTGATATAAGGCTGAACCTCAAGATATTGTTTGTCACTTATACCGCTTACATTTCTCAATTGGGTTATATTTTTAAACGGTTTCTTTTTTCTGTATTTAATTATGCTATCAGCCTCATCTGCAATCTCAGGTAGATACGCTTCAATAACATCTTTATTGGCAAAATTTATATTGATTGCCTTTGAACCATCTACGCTAAAATCTGAGCCAAACTTTTCGGAAAATTTTGACAAACCGTTCACATAATCAATCTCTTTTAATGAATAAAACGGTTTTTTGGCAGGTTTATAAGGCGGAATCCGGTTTTGATAATAATTTTCGTCGTAACTCTGTTTTTTATCTATCCAGCCTTTTATATGTTTGAGGGCATCCTCAATATCGTTTTCATTTGTCAGTTTTTCGACCGCATCAGCAACTCTTTTTGCCGTCGCAGCATCCGAGGATGAGATATTATTGATGTTGATTTTTGCATTTGCAGGCATAACCTGAATAGATATTAACCCGTCTTTTATCGAAATAGGCGGAAGATTTGCCCATATATCCTCATCCGAATCATAACCGTTGTTGTCGTTATTTATGATTGATTCTATCGAGGCAATTGCAGAATGTATATAAAATCCCGCCTGATTGAATTCCAGTAACTGTTCCGAGCGATCAAGATTTAGGGCTACCTTACCAAGCAAGCTAACTGCTCCTGCAGCAAGAATAGCGGTGAAAATCAGTACCACAACCAGTATTGAACCTTTATTATTCAATCATTCCTCTTTGAGTAATCTCATATTTTTTGCCGTTTAAAACAAGCGATATTTTTACAGTTTCAGACGGATTGTCTTGCCATCTTCCGTTAAGATAAAACTTATAATCGAATTTGCTAAAAGCATATGTCAACGGAATTGTAAAATCGATTCCGGTTGCTTCGTCACTTTCCTCTCTATATAAAATATTTTTCCCATTGATATTCTTTTTCATATAGTAGTCTATCTTTACAGGGATTGATCCGTTGAAAAAAAGAGAATGCGTGCTAACAAAAGAGAGCTTTTTTATAAATCCATCATTTGCGGCACTAAAATTGCCTATTTTGCATCTTATATCGGATTGAATAAGTAGCGCAATCTTTTCCAGTCGTTCTATCTTTTGATTTTTCGATTCAAGGAAGGCTTTCGTGTTTGCAAGACTGTCAAAGGTTTCCATCAGAGCTACAATTATTATGCCTGAAAGTACAACAGCCACCAAAATCTCAATAAGAGTAAATCCGTTTTTCTCGCCTTTTTTAATACCTTCTTTAATAATAGAATACATAACTTATACTTTCTCCATCTTTTCTGAAGCTCCAGGTCAACTTCACAATATTGTATATGCCTATTTTTTGTTTTTCGATTTTTTCAGCATCTATGCCGTCTTTTTCTATATCCACCCATCCGTCTGTGGCATCAGGATAATTATCAATTAACGGATATATGATGCTGTTTGCATTCATAATCAAGGCTAATTTTTTCTCGGCGCTGTTTTGAGCATATAACGTCTGATTTATACTTCCATAGATTCCAAACGCTATGACAGCAAATATGACAAGTGAGATAAGCACCTCAATCAGTGTAAATCCGTTGCATAATGCGGTTTGCTTTTTCATAACGATTTAAAATGCAGAAGCAGCGGGCTGGACTCAAGTTTTCTACCGTTATCAAGCACTATCTGGACGCTATCCATAATTCCATCAGGATAAACAAAAAAGTAGTATTTTATGCCTTTTGGATTTTTGCCGTTTACAATTATAGAAAAGATATCATTTTTCAGCTCGTAATTCTTTTTTTCTATATGAATAATATCTGAGCCTTCTGTTCCCCAAACAACAACCGGTGCATCCGTTTCGGCTGCTTTTTTATATGCATCAGCAATAATTCCATCAAACCGGTTTTTTCTGTTTGCAGCGTTGCTGCTGAAGAAATTATTAATCTCCGGAATTACAAAAGCAAAAGCCATGCTTAAAATAATCATAACAACCATTATTTCTATAAGTGTAAAGCCTGATTCTTTGTAGTGATAGAAATGGTTTGTCAAGATTTATTTCAGCTCCCAGCTCTTGATATCTGCATTGACGCCACTTCCCCCTTCTTTTCCGTCGGCTCCAAGGCTTATAATCTCATAATCTCGCCCGTTGTCACCCGGAGATCGATAAATATAGGCGTTTCCCCAAGGATCTTTAGGGACATCGGTTGCATCAAGATAACCCCCCTGCTTCCAATTGGCAGGAATTGGCGGCAATTCAGGTTTTTTTACAAGTGCCTTTAGCCCTTGCTCGGTGGTAGGATAAGTTCCGTTATCAAGCTTATACATCTTCAATGCCAGCTCTATAGCCTTTATATCGCTTTTTGCCTTCACTATTCGAGCCTCATCCGGTTTTTGCATAATTTTTGGCACGAGAAATGTTGCCAGAATACCCAAAATGACCACAACAATCATTAACTCCAAGAGCGTAAATCCTTCCGTTTTTTTCATTTTGCACTCCTATTCATTATTTTACCAGTTCATTAATGTCAAACAACGGAACCATAACCGACATAACGATAAACCCTACTACGGCTCCCAAAAAAAGAATTGATGCAGGTTCTGCTGTTGAGACAATTAACTTTAGCATTTTATTAATATCTTTCTCATAATAAATCGCCATTCTTTCCACAAATTCAGAAAGCTTTCCGCTTCTTGCGCCGGTGCTTATACTCGCAATGAACATCGCATCAAAAAGTTTTGTTTCCTCGAAAGCTTTATCTACAGCCATACCTTCTTCCAGCTTCTCAGCTGCCTCTTTCATTCGTTTGTGAAACAGATGATTGCCTACCACTTTATAGCTTGATCTGATTGCATCAACCAGAGGAATGCCGGCTTTGAGCTGAAATGCCAAAACGGATGAGAAACGGGTAATCAATATCTTGCGATAGATAAAAATATCAAGCAAAAAATTTTCTATCGCATTTCTGAAGTTTTCTATTTTTAAATAAGCAATTCTTAAGAGGATAAAAATCGCAACAATAAATATAATCAACTCCGCAAAATAGTTTTGCATAAATGCGCCCGCTGAAATGATAATTTTTGTTATTGTAGGAAGCTCTTTATGAAGCGATAAAAAAATATGCTGCATCTTTGGAACAATGTAAATAAGCAAAAAACTTACAACCCCTACACCTAAACTAAGTATAAATGCCGGATAAGCGGCTGCTGAAATAAGTTTGTTTCTCAGTGCGCTCTTATTTTCTTCATAACCTGAGATTTTAAACATAATTTTGTATAGATCGCCTGTTTGTTCGGCAATTTCTATCATATTAAGATACAAAGATCCGAAAATCTTGGGATAACTTTTAAGCGCAGAGGAAAATTTTACTCCTTCATTCACCTTATCTTTTATATCCAAGAGCTGCTCACGTATACCGCCTTTCATTTGATATGCAACAATACGAAGTGCTTCTACAAGCGGTATCGAGCTTTCAAGCAATGTAGCCAGTCTGAAAAACAGATCTGCTCTCTGCTTTTGCGAAACATGAAACCGTTTTGAGAAAAAGCTTCCTGAGGAAAACGTTTTCTTTTCAATCTTTTGGAGCTTTTCAGGAAATAATCCTTTGTTTTTTAATATCAAAACCGCTTTATCACGGGCTTCTGATTCTACGATTCCGTTTTTTTTGCGCCCTTGCCTATCGTAGGCAATATATTTAAATACCGGCATCTTGCTACAATCTTGTTGCCAAAAGTATTTCTTCCGGTGTTGTTATTCCGGCTTTGACCTTGTTGATTCCGTCTTCGAACATTGTTTTCATACCACCTGAAACCGCAGCCTTTTCAATCTCATTTGCATCGGCTCTTTGCATTATCTTCTTTTTTATCTCCTCAGTCATATTCATAAATTCAAAAATACCCACACGTCCTGAAACGCCGCTGTTTCTGCAATGGCTGCATCCTGTTCCTTTCTTATATCGGTCTATAACGATATTATAACCTTTCATTATATCTGCTATCTGACTATCCGGCTCAACCTCTTCTGCGCAATAGCTGCAATTTCGTCTCACAAGTCTTTGTCCTATAACCATCAATATTGATGAAGCAAGCAAAAACGGCTCAACTCCCATATCTATCAGTCTTGCCAATGTCGTAGATGCATCGTTAGTATGAAGAGTGGACAGAACCAGATGACCTGTCAGCGATGCGGAAATAGCAGCTTTGGCGGTTTCAACATCTCTTATCTCTCCGACAAAGATAATATCGGGGTCCTGTCTCAAAAAATATTTAAGCGCGCTTTCAAAGGTAAGACCTATCTGTGGATTAACCTGAACCTGCGCAATTCCGTCCATTCGATACTCAATCGGATCCTCTATGGTCATAATATTCTTTTCAACCGTCACTATTTCTCTGATAGCTGAATAGAGCGTGGTTGTTTTGCCTGAGCCGGTAGGTCCGGTTACCAATATAATCCCGTTTGGATAAGAAAGTTTATCTTTGAATAGTTTGAGCAAATGTTCATCTAACCCAAGATCTGACAATCTGAGCTTATCCTGATTTGTATCCAAAATTCTCAAAACCGCTTTTTCTCCTGAAACGGTAGGAATAACCGAAACCCTGATGTCAATTGTTTTTGTGCCTACATTTACCCTTATAACTCCATCCTGAGGTCTTCTTGATTCGGCAACGTCAAGTCCGGCCATAACCTTTATTCTTGAGATTACAGATTCCTGAATCTTTTTATTATATTTACGATATTCCGACAAAACACCGTCTATCCTGAATCTGATGCTAAATTTATCCTTTTGTCCTTCAAGATGTATATCACTTGCGCGCTGCTTTACCGCATTTATAATCGCTTTATTTACAAGCTGCACAATAGGAGCATCTGAATATGAGCTTTCAAGAATATTTTCCTCGTCTATGAGCAGTTCTTCGTCTTTTTCGTCCAATACGGAATCGGTTTCGATTAAACCGTATATTTCCTCCATTGCCTTTAGAATTTCTTCCTTACTCTTTTGTTCAACAACGGAAATCTTACCAAGCTTGATTCCCATATAATCGGCTTTTTTAGCGCCTTCCTCATCAAGTGCCCAAAAATAGATGCGGTTATTCTGGCAATATACAGGTATAAAGCTCTTTTTATCCGAAAATTGTCTGTAAAACTCTATTGTTTCCTTTGAAAGGGTGGAAAAATCAGTTTTCATTATGATTATTCTGCTTTGAAAGTTTCTTCAATTCCTTCTGGTTGTTTATAATTTTTGCGGTTAAAAAGATCATGAGATTTGTTTTTTCCGACTGCACCTTTTTATATTTGAAAAGCTCACCCAGTAACGGAACAGAAGAAAGCAACGGAACGCCTTGATTTGTATAGGTTTTATCGTTTTTGATTAATCCGCTTATCAAAATCTTTTCTCCATTAGCCAAAGATAGCTTGGTTTTTGTAGTTCTGGTCAAGGTCACCGGTGCAGCCTCAGTCGAACTGCCAACGCTGCTGGTAACTTTTTTTATCTCTATGTCTGTGTCCATAATAACTTTACCATTGCTTATATGAGGCAGAACAGTTAATTTGATTCCTACATCTCTGTAATCATAGGAAAATATAGGATTGCCGTTTGTGTCATATTTTTGAGAAATCAGAAACGGTCTGTTTTCTCCTACAAAGATACTGGCTTTTTGATTATCAAGCGTAATAATATGCGGATTTGAAAGAATATTTATACCCTGTTTTTGCTTAAGTGCATTAAGAAGCATTCCAAGCGTGGGAAATTTGGTTCCCTGATAAGTAACAACGTTACCCAAAATTCCAAGACTGAACCCTCCGGGAATGGCTGTCAACTGATTATTGTTTAATATAGAATTTTGCAGATTTGCCAATGTCCCTGTCGTGGAATTATTAGTAAAACCCACATTGCTGCCCTTTGATGCAACTCCTGACCACTCAATACCAAATTCAGAAAGTTTCGAGAGGCTTGTTTCAAGAATCAGCGCCTCAACGTATACCTGTTTTAGCGGGATATCAAGCTTAGATATCAGTTTTTCTATCTTGTCATAAATCTCAGGTGAGCCCAAAACGATAATCGAGTTGGTGGCACTATCATATGAGATTGAACTTTTTTTAAATAACGGATTCTTAGAAAGAAGTTTCATAATTATATTATAAACATCCTTTGCTACCGCATTTTTAAGATAAAAAACCTTTTGAGCCTTCTGACCTTTAAGATGTTCCACAATTTGCTCAACCAACTTTTTTATATATATCGAGTTCTGCTCTCTTGAGGCAATCATAATCGAATTGCTTGCTGTTTCATTGAATATAATGGGACGATATGACAGATCGCTTCTTGCTGCAATATTGCTGAAAAATCCTTTCAACTCATTGGCAACAATTTTGCTTGATACCCCTTTAATCGGAAACAGATTTATGTTATACGATTGGCTTTTATCAATATCTTTAACGAGTTTTTCCATCTGAACCACTTTATTTTGGGAATCCGTTATAATAAGTGCATTTAAACCTGAGACCGCATCCACATGTCCGAAACTGGAAACAAGATGCATTAAAGGTAGCTTGAGTTTTGAAACCGCTACATTTTTTAATCGTATTATAGTGGTAATCACAGAGTTGGAAGCAGCTTTAAGGGAAGATTGATACGGCGCTCCGATGTTTCGAAGACTATTTACCCTTATAATTACAATGTTTTTCCCTTTTTTTACACTGACAAGACCGTTTTCTTTCAGAACGGAATGAAGAATTTTTATAAGATCGTCATTGCTCAAAGCAAGAGGTGAATATATCGTGACTTTAATATTTTTTGGAATGATCGAAGATTCGAAGCTAAAATTATGATTGGTGCGTTTGGATACAAATTTTATAAAATCTTCAAAGTTAACATTATTTAAATAGGTATTCAATTCTTTTTGAGCATAAGATACAGGGGGAAACAAAAGTGAAAAAAGTATCGCTATATAAACTATTTTCTTAGCCAAATAACCGTTTTTACCAATTAGTTGTGTTATCAAACCTGCCATTCTCTTTTTTAATAACCCGTTTTTATTAATCGACACTTTGTTTCCTCCGCTATTGAATTATTCAACTTCCACAAATATGGTTTTCTTCTTACCGTTTCTTAATATGTCAAGATTTACGCTTGTCATATTGGACAGTTGAGAATAAAGACTCATCATTTGCATTGTATTGCTTGTTGGTCTTCCGTTTACACTTACAATAATGTCTCCTCTCTTTATACCTATTTTGTTTAAAATAGAAGCCTTGCTAAGATAGGAAATTCTGTATCCGATTGTTTTAGTTCCTTTGAAATAAGGATTTATCTGGACGTTTTTCAGAAATCTGTTAAAGTCGGAAAGTTTTTTTCTCAATGTAGCTTTCTGTATTGTTATACGCTCTATAGTATTGTAATTGATGTCCGGGCTAATGTATTTTTCGAATACTGATTTCATTTCGTATGTTTTTATGGTAAATTTCTTTATCTGCCCTGTAATCTTGTTTTTCAAATAAACAGTTGAGTCAACGATATTTTTTAGATACCACCCATCTACAGCGGTTTTTTTACCCACAATCAGCAAGGGTTTATCCTTCTTTTTAAACAAAGCCACCGGTGATTTACCGCGCATAAAACCAACGAGACTGTAACCGTCTATAGTTGAAGTCTTTGGCGAATTACTATTTTTTGAAACAAGCCGTGGTTGTAGCTCGCCTACATATGCATTAAGCGGATTACTTTTGACAATATCTTCTATCATCGATCTATCACCATCAATATTTTTGATTGATATTTTCCTGATAATCACTTTATGTAAAGGAGGTCTTACTTTATATTCAAGAAAACCTGATATCAGATATGCTATAGAAAGTCCAAAAAACAAAGGGTATATCAGATATAACTGTTTCATCGGCGCTATTTTATATAATCTTCTATCGTAGTCAAGCAGATGCGAATATCATCATTATAATCAGAGGGATGATTTCACCTTAATCTACTTTCTTCCCTAACAGAAAATACCAAATTTTCCGTTATAAAATTTATTGCAGAGCCTGCTTCATGTTTTCAGATTCGTTGGAAACATCATTTGCAGAAACGCTGAGCAGTTCTATTTTGCTTGCCTGTTCTTCGGTAAGTTTGTCAAGAGTTCTTATCTGATCAAACAATCCGCCGGTTGCATGTTTGATTTCATCAATAGCAGTCTTGATGTTTTCCGAATCACCTGCTGTTTTATTGCTTAGCTCTCTTATTGCATCAGCGACTACACTAAAGCTTTTTCCTGCGTTCCCGGCTCTTGCCGCTTCTATTGTTGCGTTTAAGGACAAAAGATTTGTTTCTCTTGCTACCGATTCGATAGATTCCGTGATCTTATCGATACCTTCTACTTTCTGCATTACGGTTTCACCCATTCTGGAAAGATTTTTACCTGTTTCGTAAAGTTTTTCTACCATTTTTGCAAATGCATCCGATGCATTTTTCAGCTTTTTTTGTATATTATCCAGATTCTCAGCAATTTCTTCTGCAGCTTTTTGTTTTCTTTCAAGTTCGCGCATCTTATGCTGTATCTGCTCGTTTAATCTTTTCGATTCATTCAACTGATGCATGTTGGTGATTCTGCCGGATGCCAGATGGGCGAAAAGGGTCAATATTTGAATATCATCGTCGTTAATAGGTTCTTTCTTAAACTTATTATCTATCCCGATGACACCAAACGGTTTGTCATTCATAGTCAAAGGCAGGATGATAAATGATTTTGATCTTATGGCTCTTATTTTTGCAACCTCTTTTGAAACCCTGTACTCAGGAGGCAGCTTCTGGTTTTTCTTTATCCAGCGCGGTTTCATATCAGAATATACCAAAAAAAGTACCCCGCTGCTTTTGTCTATCGGAGCTCTTATCGATTCAAGCGGTTCACCTTCGTTTCCGATCGATTTTACGCATTGAAGCCACCCGTTTTGCGCAATAAGTATATTTACTCTGTCAAATCCCAATATCTCGTGAGCAGCATCGGCAATTTTGTCATAAAGTTCTTCCATAGTTCCAGCCGTTACCAAATCGGCAGCAACTTTTGTTAAATTGGCAGCCTGTTGTTTATAATCGCCTTTTTTTCGTTTAAACAGTTTTATTATGGACATTTTACCACCTATTATTAATCGGATTTACAAAAGTTGAGAAGCTTTTGAGGTATTAGCTCAAGCGGCAGAACCTCATCGGCTGCACCCAAGTCAATTGCTTCAGCTGGCATACCAAAAACAACGCAGGTTTCCTTATTCTGAGCTATCGTCTTTGCTCCTGCCTGCTTCATTTTTAGCAATCCGTCCGCTCCGTCTTTACCCATACCTGTAAATATTGCACCAACGGCATTTGCGCCTGCATATTTTGCAACGGAGTTAAAAAGAACATCCACAGCAGGACGCTGGTGATGAACCAAAGGACCATCGGTTATTCTCACAATGTATCTTGCCCCGCTTCTTGTCAACATCATATGAAAGTTTCCGGGAGCAATAAGGGCTGTGCCGGGTAAAACCGCATCTCCGTCGGCTGCTTCTTTAACGGTAATCATGGATATCGAGTTAACCTGATCGGCATAACTTTTTGTAAACAACGGAGGCATATGCTGAACGATTACTATTCCCGGGCTTGCTTTTGGCATATGAGATAATACAAAACGCAATGCTTCGGTACCGCCGGTTGAAGCTCCAAGCGCAATAATTTTGTTTGTTGTCTGTTTCAATGAAAGCGATGAGGAGATTTTCAGACTGTTTGACATCTTTCTTTCTCTCAGGCTAATCATTTTTTTCAGATTGACCTTAGCTGCAGCCCTTATCTTTTCTATAAGCTGCTCGCTCATCTGTCCAACCGTAAAAGATGAGCCAGGCTTGGCCATCACTTCAACCGCTCCAAGCTCAAGTGCCTGAATGGCAACTTTGCTTCCCTTAGGCGTCAGGGAACTTACAATTATAACAGGAATCGGGTAAAATTTCATAAGTTTATCCAAAAAAGTTATTCCATCCATGCGCGGCATTTCAACATCAAGTGTTATTACATCAGGTTTGAGTTTGACAATCATATCTCTGGCAACAAATGGGTCCGGAGCGGCACCTACAACCGATATATCAGGAGCTTTTGCAAGCTCTGTTTTAAAAATTTTTCTTACAACCGCAGAATCATCTACAACCAAAACCTTAATCATATCCGTCCCCTTTTTTATATGGGTACCAATCATATTCTCTTATACGCTCCGAGTTAATAATCGCTATCTCATCGGTCTGATTAAAATAAACCAGTTTTCTACCTATATGCCCTCCGGCATCGATCTTTGTGATCTTGATTCCAAGTCGTTTGAGAGTTTTTTTTGCCTGTTCTATATTGGATTTTCCCACCGACTCACCCGGTTTATCCGAACCTCCCAAAATTTTTGATACTATATCGGTTTTCTTTGACCCGAACTGAATCATTGAATTGTAGATGGAAAGTATAGATACATTTCCATACTCAACTGTAGCATTGCTTGCGTTTTCGGTTCTGGGATAGATAAAATGAACTGCTCCCCCATAACGCAATCGCACATCATGCATCGTAACCATAACAGCATTGCCTAATACGGCATATATTACCGTAGGTTCACGCGATACTATCAGATATCCCGGTTTGATAAGTGTTTTATGTGCCAGCGGGAAATTCATTATATCTCCATCTCGTAAACGGCTGAGTTATATTTTTGAATTGACTTTGCCATAATCCGGTCTATCTCTTTTTGTGTAAGATCAAACTCCTCCTGAAGATTATTGCCTCTATAACTAAGTCCGTCTAATGAGGTTGTTACTCCTGCAATCATAACAAGAATATCTGAAAACGCAACAATATGTGTTGTTTTAAGCTCGCTTTTGTATGGGGTGTGGTGATATTTTACCGCATCTATTATACTTTGAGGAAACTCCCAATGCTTCAAAACAAGAGCACCAATCTCAGAATGCGTGGTTTTAAATAGAATCTCTTCTCTTTCATCGAAACTTTTATCAGAAAGGGAAATAATCTGTTCTTTTTTTTGAGGATGCTTCTCTATGATTTTGCCGAATATTATTTTACCTATATCTCGCAACAGCGATGCTGTAAATATAGTCTGGGAGTCCTCGATCTTGAGAAATTCAGCAAGCGTTTCAGCCATCAAGCCTCCTGCAACCGAAGATTGCCACAATTCTCCCTCATTTAATTCGTAATAGGTTTGGTAAGAGGAAAAATACGGTTTTATAGAGCGCAGGAATATCATCTTTTGAATTTTTTCCGCGCCAAGGTAATTTACCGCCTGTTTTATGCTTGAAAATTTTTTGCGAGCACCGAAATAGGGAGAATTTGCCATTTTCAACAGATCAACAGTCAAAGCGGCATCATATCGAATTATGTTGATTAGTTTATTAACCGAATAGAACGGGTCAGACAGCAATGCGTTGATTCGCATAACCGTAAGCGGAAACGGCTTGAGAGTTTTTATTAATTTCAAAGATTGCTCTACAAAACTATTCAATCTACTACCCTCTTCTGTCCCATCATATCGATAGTAAACCTTCCCGTAGCTATTTCCAGATAGATTGTCCTGCTTGCGGTTCCACCAACTTCTTCGGTTCTTATCGGTATGGAGAATTTACGCAAAATCGTTTTTGCCATCTTCAGGTTTCTTTCTCCTATCTTAAAGATGTTATTATCATCCATAATATGGGAACATCCTGCAATATCGGCAATCATATTTGGCACAGCTGCTCCCATCCTGCAAAGTTCGTTAACCAACTCGACTATTCCGCTGTTTACAAACTTGCATCGGTTTTTATCATAGGGCACAATTGAGTTATCAGGCAGCATTGCATGCAATATACCACCGATTTTATGCACCTTGTCATAAAGTGCAAGTCCAAGACAGGAGCCAAGTGAATAGGTAACTATAGTGTCTCCTTTTTTATTAGATACCGCCATCGCTCCTATGGTTGCTGTTATAAGATTCACTTTTTCCTATATATTGCCGATTTAACGAATTCGAAATTTAAGCCGCTATTGTATATCGATTCTGCGTGTCCAATAAACAGATATGCGCCCGGTTTCAAAGCGTTATAAAATAGCTCAAGTGTGTGTTTTTGCATCGATTTATCAAAATAGATCATTACATTTCTGCATAAAATAAGATCGAATTTGTTATAAAGGTTGATATTGTTTCTTAGATTAAAATATCTGAAACTGATCAACTGCCTGATAAAGCTTTTTATCTGAACGGTTTTTTTATCTTTTTTATCAAAGTATCGATTGATCAGATCAGTTGACATATTCTTAAGCGCATCAATTTTGTATATTCCTTTTTGGGCTGTCTTTATAACATCGGTTGAGATATCGGTAGCAAGAATTTTTATATTGGCATGTGATCTCTGTTTTCTCAATGCTTCGCTTATACAGATTGCAACCGAATAAGGTTCCTCACCGCTCGAGCATCCGGCGCTCCAGATCCTTATTGTTTCGGAATGAGCAAAACGAGGAACAATTGTGTCGGCTATGAAATCAAAATGGTCGCTTTCCCTGAAAAAATAAGTTACATTTGTCGATATAGAGTTTATAACCTTTGATAGCAGATCATTGTCTTTGCTTATCATATCCAAAAGTTTGCCGTAACTTCTCAGATTATATTTTTTCAGATATTTATTCAGCCTTGAAACAACCAGAGATTTTTTTTCATCTCCAAGATATATACCGGCAAACCGATATACCATAGCGCGTATATCGTTGAACTCCTTTTCGGTAATTTCAGCCATGCTGTTCATAGAATTATTACCTTCTATATTATTTCTCATCTTTTATCTCTAATAATCAAAATGTTCCTTTATTTAATACCCATCGTTTTATCGCAATGTCATTATTTAGATTTCACATAAGACACAAGCACAGTACTATCCACTTTTATGAATGATATTTCACAATTAGCATCATAGATTATGCAATCTTGTCGAATTGTTGATTTTTAAGATTTTCTGTAATGCTTGATATATCAAGAATTAATCCCACTGTTCCGTCACCCAGTATTGCGCAACCGGCAAAATTTCGGGCGCTTTTCAGCAGCTTATGAAGGTTCTTTATGACCACCTCTTGCTTTCCTATAAGATCATCCACCATTAGACACGACTCGACTCCATTATTTTCCACAACAATTATCAAAGCTTCGGTTGGCTCATCTATACCTTCATCAAGTCCGAACAGTTTTTTTAATCTTATCAACGGCAGCAGCTTGTTCATTACGCTAACGACCTCACCTTTGCCTGCAACGGTGTGGATCTGAGAGGCTTTGGGTCTTAATGATTGCTTAACAGAAAGAGTGGGCAGTATATATTTTTGATTGCCTATTTTTATCAACATTCCGTCTATGATTGCGAGTGTAAGGGGTAATATACAACTTATTGTCGTGCCCAGATTTGTTTCCGATTTTACCTCTATTTTTCCACGCAGGCGCTCAACCGATCTTCTTACAACATCCATTCCGACACCCCTGCCTGAGACATCGGTTATTTTCTCCGCTGTAGAAAATCCGGGCATAAATATTAAATTGTATATCTCCTTTTCTGTTAAATTATGATCAGGTTTGACAAGACCTCTTTCGATCGCCTTTGCCAGAATTTTTTCCTTGTTTAAGCCACGCCCATCGTCGGTTACCTCTATAACTATGTCACCGCCTTTATGATACGCGCTTATCTTCAATAGACCGGTTTCAGGTTTACCCATTGCCTTGCGCTCTTTTGCTGTTTCTATGCCATGGTCGCAAGAGTTTCTTACTATATGCACAAGCGGGTCATAAAGCTCATCTACCATATTACGGTCCATCTCCGTATTTTCTCCCTCGAAAACCACCTCGATTTTTTTGCCCGATTTTTTTGCCAAATCCCTGACGAGCCTTTTCATCTTCTGAAATACCGATTTTACGGCAACCATCCTCATCGACATTCCAACGTCCTGCAGGGTTGCTACAATTCTTTTCATTTGGGCTATATCCTTTAGCAGTCTGTCATCAGCTGCCGAAAGAGTCGGGTTTTGAACAATCATATGTTGAGTGATGACAAGCTCTCCTATCATATCCATAAGATTATCAAGTTTTTCGGTATCAACCTTTGCAAATTTTGCCACCTTTTTTGTTTTTCCCATCTCCGTTTTCTGAATTTCCAGAACATTTTTTATAGATTTCTCATCAGTCACACCTTTCTCGACAAGCAGTTCGCCTATCTTTTTATCTGAGAATTTTTGTTCCTTTAAAGCCTCTTCAATATCGGATTCTTTTATATTTTCCTTCTCAACGAGTAACTCTCCTATCTTTTTGGAACCCTTAATCCTGTTTATCTCATCCATAAATTTTTCTATAACAGGTTTATCATAAACCGGCGATTTATTTTCAGTTAAAGATTTTTCCACAGCCTTAAGCATATTTCTTAACAGGTCAACACCTTTGAAGATTATCTCCGCAATATCCTGGCTGTATGAAAGTCTATCGTTTCTGATATCATCAAGGAGATTCTCAAGATTGTGTGCTACCTGTGTGATATCCGGTAGATTTAAAAATCCGGAAGTGCCCTTAATTGTATGGAAAGGTCTGAAAATTGCATTTATTATGTCTTTGTCTTCAGGTTCGGCTTCCCATCTGAGCATATTATCTTCAATGCTGTCTATATGGTCAAACGACTCGTCAAGAAAATCTCTTATAAGCTCCGCGTCCTCTTCTGATAATGAAAATTCAGTCGGCTTTGATTTTTCAGAGGAAACCTCATCGGGCTCCTCTTCAACAGGTCTCTCATTTTTTGTTGTCTTATCTTTTTTTTCGATATTTACAGAGGTGTGTGTGGCTCCGGTAAGTTTATCCACAGCATCTTTGAGCGCTTTAAGCTGTTCATCTTTGTTGGCAAATTCCGTAATGACTATATCGTTTATAATATCTGCCACAGCAGTTTTTTCCGGTGAATCCGGCAGCAAATCAAGAAGACGCAATATTTTGCCGCAACCGGAAAGATCTCCGGTGTACATCATGACC
This sequence comes from Campylobacterales bacterium, assembly GCA_027080125.1. Lineage (GTDB taxonomy): Bacteria > Campylobacterota_A > Desulfurellia > JAADFJ01 > JAADFJ01 > JAADFJ01. Next base: position 20,597 of record JALWSW010000055.1, read on the forward strand.
GTTTCCTGAGCTATCTGGTTTTTGATATCGTTGATATTGATTACCGCCATGAATTCCTCCATATCAGTTATTGATATTACATTACATATTTTTAGCTAAAAGTCAAATATGTCAAAACATTGTTAAGTCAACCAATCCGTTTATTGCAGTTATCAATCAAAACTTCTTGATAAAATTAATCGCACGATTAATATTGACGCCAATGAAAAAAAATAAAATTTTAGTAATCGGTTTGAACGAGCCGTTTAAATTGTTATCGGATGAGGTTGAATTTGAACTTTTAAATAATGTTGATGAGATTAAAACTTTGGATAATATTAAAGTTATTTATATTGGCATTAATAATAGGGACTCACTTGATGATGTCAAAGCAGCTATTATAAATATAAGAAGGAGATGCGGCTACAGAAATATTCCCATTGTTGCTGTCGGGAATGAAAATACAACATTCATTCTAAATCAAACGGTTTCGTTCGGAGCCAGCTCCTTTTTGACATTGCCGATAAGTCGTGAAAAACTGCTTGAAAATATAAAGAAACATTCCTTGCCTATAGGCAAACGTGTTCCTCTGGATGTTGCTATGATAAATCCTTTCATATCGGGCACTCAGCAGGTTTTTGAAACAATGTCGGGAATCACTGTAAAACGCCGCTCTCTGTTTCTAAAAAATGACTATAAAATATTTGGTGAAGTGGCTGGAATAATGGAGCTAAACGGCGATGCATCCGGTTCGGTGGCAATAAATTTTTCTCATGATTTGGCAAAAAAGATAATATCGATTGTGTTGGATATTGATATTGAGGAGTTGGAAGACAAAGATGTCGAAGACGGAATAGGCGAAATATTGAATATGATTGCCGGTCAAGCCAAAGCATTACTTGCAGGCACAAAATATCATTTTACCCTTTCAATACCCGTTGTGGTCATTGGATACGGATATCAGATGAAATATCCAAAGGATGCTCCCTGTATCGTTATTATATTTGATGCGCTTGATTCTCAGTTTGCCATTCAGATATCGCTTTTACCATCAAAAATAAGATAATAATCGATTGTTTATAAAATATTATTGATTATTCCAGGCAAAGCTTCAGAGTTTTTACTATATAGTTTAAGTCCTCTTGCTCAAGCAACGGATAGATAGGAATTGATACCTCGCGCTTATAAAACCGTTCTGCAACCGGAAAATTATCGCGTCTGAAGCCAAATCTTTTTTGATAATACGGCTGAAAATGAATCGGAATATAATGAACCTGTGCAATGATTCGGTTTGTTTTCAGTCTTGAAAAGTATTCGGTTTTATCAAGTCCGATCATATCAAATTTTATCTGCAACGGATAAAGATGATACGAATGCTTTATACCGTTTTTTACAGCAGGAATGATAAAGCGATCATCAGTTGCAAACTGCTCATCATAAAAAGCTGCAATCTCCCGTCTTCGCTGTATAAAAGAATCCAGCTTTTTTAATTGGCTTATTCCAAGTGCGCATTGAAAATCCGTAATTCTGTAGTTAAAGCCTAATTCTTGCATCTCATAATACCAAGGACCTGATAACTTTGAACTTTGAACCTTGAACCTTGAACTCTCTTTCATAATACCGTGCGTTCTAAGCAATTTAATTTTCTCATCAATCTTATTATCGTTTGTCAGAACAGCACCTCCCTCTCCGGTTGTAATCGGCTTGACCGGATGAAAACTTGCAACCGCAAGATCAGCATATTTTGCCGCATAAGCAATATCATCATCTATTTCAGCGCCAAGAGCATGACAGTTGTCATTAACCAGTTGAAAGCCGTATTTATCGGCTAATTGCCTCAGAGCCTTCCAGTCGCATGGATGACCTGCATAATCAACCGCAACCACAGCTTTTATCTTTTTGCCTTTTTTTTTATAGAGCGAGATCTTTTGTTCCAGTTTTTCAACATCTAACGTGTAACTATTCTCATTAATATCAACAAAATCAGGCGTTGCGCCTGCGTAGAGGATACAGTTTGCACTTGCCAAAAATGTTATAGGGGTTGTGATGACAATGTCTCCTTTTTGCCAGCCAAGCGACAAAGCTGCAAGATGAAGCGCAGCGGTTCCGCTTGAAAGAGCAGTGCAAAAGGCAGAGCCGAATTTCTCCGATAGAGCTTTTTCAAAATCGCTTACGGTTTGCCCCTGTGTCAGCCGTTTGCCCTTCAATACCTCTGCGACAGCCTCTATATCGTCCTGTTCGATTGTCTGTCTGCCGTATGAGTATATTTTGCTACCCATTCAAGATTTTAGCAGCACCTTTTACATTTTTTATAATCAAATTCCGGATTTCGCTAACAGTTAAAAACCGCTTGTTATTGCCGCTGTTGTAGCTGAATCCGTATTCGCACGGCTTTCCACCATTGATTCTGTTTTTAAAAAGCATTACCGTCGGAGCTATAATAAAATAGTCATCAAACTCTATCGTATTGATTGCATCATTGATAGTAATCATCTCCTCATGCAGCTTTTCGCCCGGACGAATACCTACTATCTCAATTTTAGCCTCAGGCGCTACAGCTTTTGCAACATCAACAATTCTGTATGAAGGGATCTTCGGCACAAACAGTTCGCCTCCTTTCATTCTCTCAAAGCATTTAATCACAAAATCCACCGCTTCAGTTAAAGTTATACTAAAACGGGTCATTCTCTTGTCAGTTATAGGCAGTATGCCTGAGGAAATTCTATTCAGAAAAAACGGAATTACCGAGCCTCTGCTTCCCATAACATTGCCGTATCTGACAACAGAAAAAGCTATATTGCGTTTTCCGCGATAGTTGTTTGCAGCGGTAAACAGCTTGTCTGAGGTAAGCTTAGTGGCTCCATACAGATTAATAGGCGCAGCAGCCTTATCGGTGGAAAGCGCAATCACCTTTTGTACATTGCTGTGAAGTGCCGCATCGATAACGTTTTGAGCTCCTATTACATTGGTTTTTACAGCCTCAAACGGGTTATATTCAGCAGCAGGCACCTGTTTTATAGCAGCCGCATGGATAACATAATCAACATCCTCCATAGCAAATTTGAGCCGCACATAATCGCGAACATCACCTATGAAATAACGCATTATTTTGGCAAATCTTTTAAATGGTTCGGATTGCTGCATCTCAAACTGCTTCAGCTCGCCTCTACTGTAAACTATAACCTTTTTCGGTTCATATTTTTTGAGAATCTCCTTTATAAACGCCTTTCCAAAGGAACCCGAACCTCCTGTTATCAAAATCGTCTTTCCGTTAAACATCGATTACCCCTGTTTCTCTTTTCTTTATAGCCTCATCGATTTTTCTTATCAGAAGTTCATAAGCCTCAAGATTGTTCATTGCTTTGTAGCAGTTTGCTATCTTTTTTGCCGCCTCAAGATTGCCGCTTGCTTTTAAAAACTTGTTGTAAAGTCCTATTGCCTCGGAATAATTTTCAGATTCATAGGCTATATCCCCGAGTATCTCATAAAGCTCGTAAAGATCCGGTTTATTATTAAGAGCAACCCTGAAAAATCGGTCTGCTGAAGCGTAATCATCGGTCTGCAAATAAAGTTTGCCCAATGCAACAGCAATCATCGAATCAAACGGAGCAACCTCCCACGCCTTTTTAAGCCAAATCTCAGCCACGTCAAACTGCTTTTTATCAAGATAGATTGAACCTAAAAGAAACAGATTGCTTGATAGCTCGGGATATTTTTCAACCAGTTCCTTCAAAGGATCAATAGCTTCTTCGGTTTTTCCCTCTTTTATTAATTTCTCGATTTTGACTTTATCTAAAATGTATTGCTCGTCTTGTTTCAAATGCTCTGCCAGTTCATTCTGCTTTTTAAGCAGCTTCATATTCGCCTCTTCCCTTTCTATCGCTTCAATCAACCTTTTTGCGCCGCTATCCGGATCACAGTCATCTGCCATCTGCAATACGCGTTTAGCCTCTTTTCTGTTGCCACGCTTCATTGCCATATCTGCCAGATGATAAAGTGCGGCTATTTTGTAGCTTTCCTGTTTGTATTCATCGTAAAATTTTTCCCCACTCATTCCAAGCTCTTTTGCCTTTTCATAATCGGTCATAGCCTGGGTATGCATAAACTGATTGAGCGAGCAGATTTTAGCTCTGAGATAATATAGTTCCGCATTTTCCGAATCGTTTTCAATTAAACGATCAAGAATTGCTTTTGCTCCGTAAATATCGCCATATTCATACATAATCTCAATCATATCTTTCAGCGATTTTTTGTTAATCTTGGGGAGGTTCTCATAATATTCAAGCGCTCTTTTAAGTTTTCTCATCTCAGGCAAAAGCCTGGCGGAATATGATTTTATAAGATTGAAATATTCGTTGGAGCGCTCGATTCTTTCCTTTACGCTTTGTCCCTCAATATCAAACTCCTTTCTGAAAAACTGATAAAATTCTTTGAAATAATATTGCGATAAAACATTGTCAAAGACCGGATCATCGGTGATTTTGTTGTTGATTTTGTTGGATTCATCGATTTTGGGTTTTATTGCCTGGATATTTTTGACATTTTTCATCGAAATTTTGTTGAGTTTTAAAGCCTTTTCCGACTGCTTGATAAAATATTCAAACTGCTTGATAACTCTTTTTACAATCAGAAGAAGTTCATCATAACGTTTTTTATAGTCCGATTGCCCGGTTTTTGTTTCAGAACTGCTCTTTTCAACATGGTTCTTGCAGAACTTTTCAGCTGCTTCATTCATACTCATCACTTCGGCTCCGGCAATCTTTGCCCCGCCCAAAGATACATTGATAAATCTTCTGTTTTTGGCTTGAGCCACTATTGTTTCGGTAACCTTCAATCCCGACAAAAGATTAGGATCGGTCATAACCTTATCGCCGAGATTAGATTCAACCGTTATGTCGCTGTAATTTGTGATATTCTCCATCTCGGCTCCTGCTGCATGATCGGCGCCTCCAGGATACGACCAATCGTATCCTGCCATAATAATCGGGTCAGCTCCAAGCAGAAGTGCGATACTCAAGGAGAGATGGCTTACCGCATTCATCGGCAAATCCATTGGCAAAGCAGATTTATCCATTGCATAAAACAGGCTCTTTTTCGGTATATAGTAATAGTTTTCAAACAGATAAGGGATAACATGATATACATCCGGAACACTTATCAATGAAAGTTTGCGATTGACTTCTTTTTCCGAAAGAACCGATCTGAATTTGATAAGATTTGGCTTCTGAAAATCAACGCTTGTCACATAATCGGGAGTAATATCGTTTGCCTTAAGTATGGAAAGCGCCGAATCAGCGGCAATAATTACGGATTTTTCCTGCGCCGCTTTTATATCCTCAATATTATCGTTTAAAGAGGGACCGGAAGCAACGACAATTGCGGGAATTCCTTTAAATCTGTCCTTTAATACCCTAACCGATTGTGCCCGGGCAATTCTCGGGGCGCTTTTGATATAGTTATCGGAAATCTTTTCGGAGGAAACAATAAGGGTATTGCGGTTTACCAGAATCGGCATAACCGATTTTCTCATATATGATTTAAACTCGCCAAGCGGAAAAAGCGGCTCGGAATATCCGGTCAATTCAATCTCTTTAAGCTCACCCCATGCCATTCTGTTGCCAAAAAGAGACAGATATGCATCAATCTGAATTTTTATCTCATCGGTATTGCCGGAGGTGATAAAAAAACGCGGATTTCCAAACAGTTCCGAATTCGACTCGACCGCAGTTTTAATCACTTCAGGTATCGTTTCGATTGAAATTACGACAACCTTTTTGTATTTTTCAAGCACCGCTTCTATGGTTTTGCCGCTGCCAAATCCGTAAACAACAACAACATCATTGATTGAGCATTTCAGTTTATCTATAGCCTGCTGATGATTTCCGTCCAGCACAACCGAGCCGTCGGGAGATTTTATATTCTTGTCATCTATGACCCATTTTTTCGAAGCCTTATCGACAAATGACTTTAATTTTGTAAAACGATTATATATTGATTCTTTATCCATAAATTCGATTATATAACAATTTACAGACAGGTCAAACCGAAAAGAAGTTCTATCATATTACTGTATAGGTAACCGCCTATACATAACAGCAAAACCGGTTTTGAAGCGTCAATTTTTCCTGCTATGGCTCAAAATAGGTTGCCGATGAGTTTTCTGTTTCCCAAACGGTAACCTTGCTGATGGTATAATCTCCCTGCGCTGTCTCTTTCATCTTTTCATATATCACTTTGCTTATTATCTCAGCAGACGGGTTATGTCCGTCAAAATAGTCCAGCTCATTTAAATATTTGTGGTCAATCAGGTCGGTGACTTTTTTCAAATCCTCTTTTAATCTTCCGAAATCTACCCCAAGATCAATCTTATCGAGTGTATCTACTGATATGGTAAGTTTAACCTTGTAATTGTGTCCGTGAAGATTTTCGCATTTTCCGTCGTATTCAACAAGTCTGTGAGCCGCTTCGAAATGACCGATAACAGAAAGCTCAAACATCTTGATCCAGTTTGTTTATCACAAGCCCTGTCGGAATTTTGGGATAAAAAAAGGTGCTTTTTTGAGGCATGGTATAATTGTTGTTAACCATATCCTCTATTACCTCATATTTGACAGGATGAAGCTTTATAAGAACAGAATTATCCTCAAGCATAACTTTCTTGTCATCCCCATAATATCTTATCTTTGTATCTTTGTCTTTAAGCAAAAACTCAGCAATAATCTTATCCGCAACGACGGTCGGAACCTTTTTTTCCACCTCACTTATCCCCATATTATCCAAAAGTTGCATTGCTTCCGGTTTTGCAGTGGCGCTATATGAACCTTTTTTACCTGAAATGAGAATAGCTTCCGGATCATCTGCAAAGTTTTCCGGCGGATAAATATCAAAAAATCGCTTCATGGATGGAATTAATTCTTCAAGATTTACCCCTTTTATTTTTCTGTTGATTGAAAGAAGAGAGATATTCTCATCAGCCATATCTACCAAAAACATCAAAATCCAGTTATGTCCGTCAGAAATTGCGCCCTGCTCTTCCATAAGCATTTTATAATTCAAAGCGGTCTCATATCTATGATGCCCATCGCCGAT
>JALWSW010000056.1 GCA_027080125.1 Campylobacterales bacterium
CTCATTCAACTATGTAGGTTTGGAAGTATACCGAACAGATAAGAGATCGGGTGCTTGATACTGTTTCTCATTCAACTATGTAGGTTTGGAAGTTGCAGAAAGCAACAAAGCTATCACAAAGCTAACCGAGTTTCTCATTCAACTATGTAGGTTTGGAAGTGTAGGAAAGTAGTATTTTTATATCATTTTTTAATCTTGTTTCTCATTCAACTATGTAGGTTTGGAAGAAATTTATTGCCCTATTTTTGATGAAGAACTCAACATGTTTCTCATTCAACTATGTAGGTTTAAACAAATTTATTTAAGGAGGTTTTATGACAAAATTCGACAATCTAAAAATAAGATTTTTTTTCAATTCACCTGTCATTATTGACAGATATACTACCATCGACAGCATTCTTATTGCTCAACATTTCAACAATATTATGCAAGCCGGACAGCTTAAAGAGTTTGTTATGCCAACGCCTGACAACATTGACTTTATCGATGCAAAACACGGGGTATTTTCCGGTTCTATATGGTATATCGATAAATCTGAAATTCCGATATTCAAAACGCAGACCATAACCAAAACCGTCAATGTAAAAAAATACCTAAAATACACACCGGGTCCGGACAATATCAATCTCGGATCGGGAGAGTTCAAAGCATATATGCTTAATTACGAAACTATATTTGTAGAAAGCATATACTTCTACATCAGAGGAAACAGAGAGAAAATAACCGAACTATGCTCGCAAGTTAAAAACATTGGCAGAAAAAGACATATCGGATACGGAGCGGTATCAGGATTTGAGGTTAAACCTGCCGAAGACAGGAGTTTTATGTTAACCTTAAACAATCCGTCAAAGCCCCTGCCGGTAAGCTCATTCCCGAAGGCATCCACAGGAAAGATAGCATTATACAGACCGCGTCCGCCGTATTATTTGAAAACAGATAAAGCGCCTTGTTATATGCCAACCTCATCGCTTTATGAAAGAACCTCTCATTTTAAAGCCAAACAAAAGCCAATTCTTGTTAAAAATATCTCTTCTTCAAAACTTGCCTGCGAAGCAGGCTCTATCAAACCCGATGAGTTGCCGGAAAACCCTCATCATTGCGCAATGTGCGGAACTTTCGCAAAACATACCGTCCCCATATCCGTTTTATTTAGAAGCAAGAATTTCAATGACTATCCCGACATCAGAGGAAACTACATTTGCAAATGGTGCCTTGCCGCAAAAACAGCCCACGGTATCAGAACGTTCTCGGGAAAATGCATTACCGAAACAGATATAATTCCTCTTTCGAACAAAGACAAAATAAAGCAATATATTAAAGCAAACAAACTTGATGCAACACCTGAAAACTTCAAAGATATATTTGTCAGAACGCTTGCCAACCAAGAGATAAAACCGCCGTATGTCATTACGCTTAAAACGATGAAAAACAACGAACATATCATCTGGAAAGCAACGGTCGGTATCTCTACGGGCATAATTCCGGTCCAATCAGGCAAAGAAACCTTATATGTTGATACCGAACTTTTAAAAGAAGCAATAGAACAGACAGATACCGGAACCGCTCCTTATCTTTATCTGAACAATACCGAAAAACGCAACCATCTGCCTGAAGAAGAAAGACGTTTCTTTGCAAAATACGACCGAGCGGTTTTGAAAATGCTCTCGTATATCAGACGACCTGAAAAAAAGGAGGAACAAAAAAATGCCAAAAAAAGAAGGCTAAAAAAGACCGCCTGACCAACACCAACCAACCGGCTATTGCCATCAACAAGGCAATCGGCATGCTCTTTAACATTGTAAAATCGGCAAAACAAAATCGATGGGATTATTCTGTCTATCGCACATAAGCCGAAAAACCCTGCAGATCGACAGAAAAACATCCGGAAAAACAAACGATTTCAGAGCAGCAGAACAAACAAAGATTGGCAAGACAAACAAAGATTGGCTACATTACTGG
>JALWSW010000057.1 GCA_027080125.1 Campylobacterales bacterium
ATCCGTAGTTTTTCCATCTTTCCATTATGAACAGATCTTCGATAGAACCTCCGATCTGTTTTATGGATGGAAGCATACCGTTGGGAAAAATATATTTCTGAATCCACGGACTTGTAGAGGTGACCGAATGGTTGCCTCCTATCGTATGAAGCAGAAACAGACCGTTATCAACAAGCGAACGGTGGACAATCTTCATAAATGTTCTGTAATTTTTGTATCCGACATGCTCAAACATTCCGACCGAAACCACTCGGTCATATTTTCCTTCGATATTTCGATAATCATCAAGAATTATCTCAACCGGCAAGCCTCTGCATACATTTTTGGCAAATTCAGCCTGATTTTTTGAAACGGTAACACCGGTAACAGCAACTTTATATTTTTCGGCTGCATATTTTGCCAAACCGCCCCATCCGCAACCTATATCAAGCAGCCTCATTCCCGCTTCCAGCTTAAGTTTTCCGCATATAAGCTCCAGCTTTTTCTGTTGAGCCTCTTCCAGCGAATCGGTATCTTTGAAATATGCGCAGCTGTAGCTCATAGAGCTATCCAACATAAGGGAAAATAGCTCGTTATCCAGATCGTAATGTCTTTTACCTACTATGAAGGCTCTATGGCGGGTTTGGAGATCAAACAATCTGGTTTTTATGGCAAGGACTATCACCGCAAGATTTTTCTTCACCTGTCTATCCAGACGGGCTTTCAGTATGCGATAAATAAGCTCATCAATACGCTCGCATTCCCACCAGCCGTTCATATACGCCTCGCCAAAACCAAGTTCGCCTTTTGAAAATACGGCGTTATAAAAACGTTCATCGGTTATCTGTATATCGTAGTTATTGTGTCCGTTGATTGTTATGCCCGCTGATGAAAGGAGTTTGCCTGCCAATTCTTTCTGTTTTTTAAGGCTCATTTCGACCTCCCAAAGCCTTTTAAGAAATTACAAAAGTCCTGCCTGTATAACAATATTAATACATTTTAATGTCTCTGCAACATTTTTTTCTATGGAATAGTTCTTTGCTATCTGAGAATTTGTTCTCTTTTGCCTTCTCAAAAGATCATCATCTGTCAAAAATCTGTTTATGATGGATATTATCAAAAAATCCGTCGGGCAACTCATAATAAATTTGTCAGACAAAATCTCGCTTGCACCGTTGTCTCTGGTGGTAAATACTACATTTCCGAAGTTCATCGCCTCAAGAATCACATTGGAAAACGGATCGTAATGACTTGGAAGGATAAACAGGTCGCTTGCGCTATAGAAAAGATCGACATCCTTTCTGGGTCCTGTGAAAATCACTTTATCGCCAATACCCAATTTCTTGGTTAATTTTGTATATTTAGCCATTGATTTATCCTTACCAACGACAAAAGCCGTGAAATTATGTTTTAATTGCGACAAAATCAATAGCAGCTCCTTGACTCCTTTTCTCTCAAATCCGCTTCCGACAAAAAGAATTACTCTGTTTTTTATGTCAAATCCAAACTCCTCCGAAAGCCGCAATTTAGCATCTGCTATAGGCATTTTTATCGGTATCCCGTTGTAAACGACCTTAATTTTGTCCGGATTTATATGATAGTGACGGACAATCTGCTCTTTTACCATCTTGGAGTTTGCTATAATAAGTTTGGCATTTTCAAAACAGCGTTTCTCAAGATAAAGCAATGCCGGATGAAGCGGATTTAAACTGAAGCGTCTGGTTTGCAAATAGGCTCTGTGCACTCCGTCGCCCGCGCGGTAAATATCAGGACAGCTTATCCTGTCAAGTGAAAAATAAAATCTATCGCATTTGTCGCTGCAAACCTGAATGCTAAAAAGCAGCGTCTTCAGCCAAGAGGGCAGCCATTTTGGAATATGCGAATGAATGATTTCATATTTTACGCCTTCTTTTTCAAGCCGGTTGCAAACTCTTTCAAGATATCGCTCGGCTCCGCCAAATGACGTATAGTTTTTA
>JALWSW010000058.1 GCA_027080125.1 Campylobacterales bacterium
AATCATCATCGCTTTTGCCTTGTTTTTAAACTGCGATTTTTCATCCTGCTGGGTCACCACTATGCCTGTTGGAATATGAGTAATCCTTACCGCCGAATCGGTTGTATTTACGCATTGCCCGCCCGGTCCGCTTGCCCGATAAACATCTATCTTCAGATCATCGGGATTTATATCTATCTCTTCCTGATTGACCTGAGGCAAAACCGCCACCGTTGCTGTTGAGGTGTGAATTCTACCCTGGGATTCAGTTACCGGAATTCTTTGAACCCGATGAACTCCCATCTCGAATCTAAAAAGCGACCATGCCGATTTTCCTTTCACAAACGCAACAATTTCGCGATATCCGCCACCCTCGACAGGAGAGCTGCTTACCAGTTCGACTTTCAAACCGTGATTCTGGGCAAACCGCTCATACATACGATAGAGATCAGCCACAAAAAGCGACGCCTCCGCACCACCTGCTCCGGCTCTTATCTCAACGACAATATCTTTGTTTTCATTGGCATCTCTTGGTTTCATCAGCAGCTCAAGTTTTTGAATCAGCGCCTTGTTCTGCTGCTTGAGCGATTCTATCTCCTCACCTGCCAACTCAGCTAACTCAGGATCATCAAGCAGTTTTCTGTTTTCCTCTATCTGGGAAAGCTTATTCATATAAAGATCATAAACCTCTTTTATCTCAAGCAGCCGCTTCTGTTTGCTAAAAAGCGAACTCACCTTTTTTTTGTCCTTAAAATCTATATTTGCGAGATCCTTGTTTATCTCATCCAACTTCTCGAGCTCTTTTTTCGCAATCTCTATGATATCCATTCAAACACTCTCTTTTTTCTCACTCCGTATATAACTTTCATACATTTAGCAATATCTTTTCGCGACAACCCTTCTTCGCCGAGTTTAAGCGCCGTCTGTTTCAGATTTTGATTGTCGCTTTTTTTTCTCATCTCTATTATGCAAGTATATTCTCCTTTCTCAGGATTTTCCAACATCTCGATAACTTCTCCTACCCTACCCTCATAATAGCTTTCATTTATTTTTGTCAACTCCTTGCAAAGATAAATCCTGGCATCAGGAAAATTTTCATCGATTATATTTAACGTTTCCATTATTCTGCCGGGTGCCTCATAAAAAACCGCCTGGGCAGCACATTCTTCGATGTTTTCGAGAACAGCGATAATTTCTCCTCTTTTTCTCGGCAAAAATCCCAAAAAAACAAACGGTGCTGCAATTCCCGCAACAGAAACTGCAGCGGTCAAAGCCGATGGACCCGGTATAGCAATAACATCAAAGCCATTTTCCCTTACTGACCTAATCAATTGAACTCCAGGATCGCTTATAAGCGGCGTTCCGGCATCTGATATAAGCGCAATATCTCTGTTTTGCTCCAACAGTTTGATAATCTTTGAGGACACCCGGTTTTTTGTGCCCTCGCTATATTGAAAAAGCGGTTTGTGAATATCAAGATGATTGAGAAGTTTTCTCGACCAATCCGGTCTTTCGGCAAATATTGCATACACATTCTTTAGCGTATCGATTGCTCGCTTTGATATATCATCGAGATTGCCGATTGGCGTGGCAACCACAAAAAGTGCGCCCTTTTTCACTCCGGTTTTTTTCTGTATTTTTCCCGCACCTGCTCTATCTTTCCGCAGGTCAGCTTGCCTTCGGTGCAAGGACCTCTTACGCAATTAGGTCCTGCATCCTCAAATATTACAGGGCTTTTTTCTTTTGCAAGCTCAAGCATCCTCTCTGCCACCATTCTTATCTCCCATTGTGCCCTTAGGCAGGTTCTCAGTGTTATAAAATGAAGCAACTCTCTTGCATTCATCGTAACCATTATGCTTGTGGCTGCTGCGTTGGGCAAGATATAGCGAGCGTCTTCTTTTGGTATCCCGCTCTCAATAAATTCACCGTAAAGCTCTGCAATCAGTTTCATCAAATTTTCGAATTTCTCCGC
>JALWSW010000059.1 GCA_027080125.1 Campylobacterales bacterium
TCTCAATACACTATCACGGATCTGAAATGTAAGCTTATTCTGAGAAAATGTGCAAAGAACCTAAAAAGGGCCGCACAAATAAAACTGAAAAACCGAAATCAAATAATAAAAGAGATGAAAGTATTTCTAGCGGAAGGAACAAGCTACAGAATTTATCGTCTGGATATTTTGTCCTTTTTCGAAAGTTGCAATACAGAAAACATCATTACCACACTTCCTCAGTATGGGGTCCCCACTCATACGATAAATTTACTTTCGACGTTTTTACTGCACTTTAACAAAAACTACGCCAAAGGAATTCCCAGAGGCATCGAAATAAGCCCTATACTTTCTGAACTAATATTAAAACAATTTGATGCAAAAATACCTAACCGCAGCGAAGTCTTTTACTTCTCTCGATACGTGGATGATATATTTATAATAACTTCTGGCAAAGAGAACAAAAAAGAATTTATTCAGTATATCCGCGATTCTTTGCCAAGTGGACTGAAACTAAATTACAATAAGACTTTTATCTCAACTATAAGCAAAAGGACAATTGGTGACATTTCTATAAAGCCTCACATATTTGAATATCTCGGATATCAAATAACCATTACCGACACCGATCTAACCCTGATAAATCCTAATAAACCAGCATCACTAAAAAAGACTGCGTTCAGGAAAGTGTCCATCGATTTATCAGATAAAAAGCAAAACAAGATAATGGATAAAATATCAAAATCTCTGTACGCTCATTATAAAGATAAAGACTTTCAACTTCTTCTCGATAGAATTACTTTTCTCTCATCCAACAGGGACTTAATCGAAAAAAGTAAAAAAAGGAAAATACCTACAGGAATATACTATAATTATCCGGAAATCGATTTCCCAAGCCCAGCATTGCTCAGAATAGACAAATACCTGAAAAACACAATTCTTGGATCAAGTTCAAGACTTTCAAAACTTGTATCAATAAACATGACGAAACCAGAAGCAAAAAAGCTTCTAAAAGTCACATTTTCCAATGGATACTCTCAAAGGGTATTCAAAAAATACAGTCCCAACAGACTAAAGGAAATTGCTAGGATATGGTAAAACAGCGCATCAAAATTGATAAGAAAGATAAATACAGAGCCCTACTAACCGATACCTATCCTGGAGACGTTCCAGTTATTTTCTCAAATGATGGATTTTATATTAATTGTCATACGTTTAATGCAAAACAATCGTCCGGGTGTCCGCCGATAATTAATTCATTTTACAAAACTATTCTTGGCCCAAGCGAAAAACAATCGAATCCATACAAATATAGTATAACTAAAAATGACATATCCTTGCGAACGCTGTCCCTAATACACCCAAGGTCACAGATGAATTTTTGCAATTTTTATGCAAGCTACAGTAGTATAATTTTATATCTCTGCTCTAAAAGCAAAGCTTCAATCAGAGCTCCTCATAAAGTAAGTAATTCGCTATTTTTATCGGACAAAAATGAAAACTCTAAATACAAAGAAATAGACATAGACACTTTAGAAGAAGAATTATTTCAAAAACACTCTTCCTCGTTTTTCTCATATCGCAAACATAACAGACTATACAAACTTTTTGAAAGCCCCGAATACATCCAGCTAGAAAAAAAATACTCTACTATGTGGATGCTTGATATCTCGAATTGTTTTAATAGCATTTACACGCATGCTATTTCTTGGTGCATAAAAAACAAAGAATACATTAAGGACAATGTTGATTACAAAAATCAATTTTGCAACCAGTTTGACCAACTTATGCAGAGATCAAACAACAATGAAACAAACGGTATCCCCATTGGGTCCGAAATCAGCAGAGTTTTTAGTGAGATAATGTTGCAGTCCATAGATTGCTTGATTATTAGCGCCATCGAAGAAAATCACGGGTGCAAATTTGATACAGAGTATGTGTTCCTGAGATCCACGTATCTCAGGAAC
>JALWSW010000060.1 GCA_027080125.1 Campylobacterales bacterium
CAAAATCAACCGCCCAATAATCAATCCAGTCAGTCCATTTCCTGGTCAAAACTTCACGCCTTCAAAAAAATCTTTTTATAATTTGAACTGCCAAAAGCATCTGTTGCTTTTTTTCCAGCAATTTCTTTGAGCTTTTTCCTGAGAATTTTATATGCTTCTTTAACTGCATTGAGATGATGCCAGCTATTCAATTGCTTTATCCGAAAATCCTGAAATCCAATTTGGTCGGGGCGAGAGGATTTGAACCTCCGACACCCAACTCCCGAAGCTGGTGCGCTACCAGACTGCGCTACGCCCCGCAACCATGCGTAAACTATAGATAAATTTTTCGTTTAGTCAATCGATAAAAACAAATTATTTTGCCCTGATGCGAAAAAACTGTGAATAAGTCTTTTTATACCTTTTTTATAAAATCGTCTATAACTCCAAAGGTTACATAGGGAGCAACTTTTTTAATAAAAGCTGAAAAATTAATAACAGCAGAGTGGTCGGCTCTATCAGATATTGTCCGCACAAGCAGCAGGGGAATATTATGCTCATAGCAAACCTGCGCAACAGATCCTCCTTCCATTTCTATGCACTGCAAATCAGGCAGCAACTCAGCCAGCTTTTCAATTGAACTATTATCTGCAATAAAGCGGTCACCGCTTGCAATAAGTCCGGTTGCAACCTTCGGTTTTAAAATCCCAAATTCATCAAGAGTTTCCCTGTCTAATTCCTTTTTCAGTGTTTCGGAAAGGTAGTTTCTTGCGGATTCAACAGCCATCTCTACATACTTTTCAGAAAACGGGAATCTTGATAATCCGAGAAGCGGAATTTCGAAACGCTCAAATCCAGGAAGAGCGCTGATATCCATATCGTATTGCATAGCTTCCGTTGCCACTACAACATCACCGATTCCAAGTGATTTAGATGCTGCTCCGGCAACACCTGTAAACACTATTATATCTGCTCCAAATTGCTCGATTATTGTGGTTGCCGTTGAGGCTGCGGCAACCTTGCCCCACCTTGAAAAGGTTAGTACTATGTCACGGTTATGCAGTTTTCCTATGGAATAATTTCTGAGTCCTATGGTTTCCTGCGACAAAACCTTTATCTTGTTATGAAAAAGCGATATCTCCTCTTCCATTGCTCCCATAATTCCGATCTTCATAATAGTCCACCTGCCCTTATTTTGAATCAGTCTATATTAACATAATTTCATTCAATACTCAAAAATTCATATCCATAGTAGCATCCCGATTACTTTTCCACTTCAAAATCCAATATAGGGCTGATCCCCTCTTAGTAATTGTATTTATTATATGATATGTTTATATTTATAATTAAAAATATTTTATTATAGTCTTGACAATAAAATTTTTTTGGTTATAGTTCAATCAGCAAAATTTATTTAAGGGGGAACTATGGCAGGATTGGCTATAATTTTGGCAAGCGATCGACATGAAAAAATACAGATGGTCGCTACATTGGCAAGTGTTGCTTCTACGACCGGGACACCTGTTAAAATCTTTATCACAATGAATGCTGTTACCGTTTTTAAAAAAGGTATGAGCAAGCAGGAGCGAATCAGAGGTGAAGGAGCGGTTTCAAAAGCTATGGTAGAGAAAGGTGCTCCATTCTTTCTTGATCTGTTTATGCAGGTAAGGGAATTAGGAGATTGCAAAATTTACGGCTGCGGAATGGCAATGGATCTTCTTGGACTGAAACAGGAGGATATGGAACCTATCTTTGATGATGTTATCGGCGCTACAAAATTCTTTGAGGTAGCTGCCGGAAGTCAGATTCTCGTATTTTAGCAAAAAATTTTTTGGAGGTATTGTATAGATGGGAGAGATTAAAGCAGACAAAACTATTGATGCAAGGGGCTCATACTGCCCGGGTCCGCTTATGGAACTTATAAAAAATGTTAAATCAGCTAATGTAGGGGAGATTTTGGAAGTTCTTTCCTCTGATGAAGGATCAACAAAGGATATCCCGGAATGGGTTGACAAGGTTGGCCACGAGAATCTTGGAACGGTTAATCACGGAGATTACAGTAGCATATTTGTAAAAAAAGTTAAATAACAGAAGGGGGGAAAATGGCAAAAAGAATTATTATTGTCGGTGGCGGCACCGGCGGCACCATGACAGCCAATATATTGGCATCAAAGCTTGACAGTGAAATAAGGAACGGACAGGTTACAATAACCTTGCTCTCGGATTCCCCTGTTCACGTATATCAACCGGCATTTTTGTATCTGGCATTCGACCGGTTCTATGAAGATGAATTTACCAGATCCGAGCGCGACCTGCTTCGCCCAGAGATTGATTTTGTAGTTGACAAAACAACAGGGATAGATTTCAAAAGCTGCTTTGTTCAGGGAGCAAGCGGAAAAAAATATCAATATGATTATCTTGTCCTATCAACCGGAAGTTATCCTGATCCCTCGGCTATTCCGGGTCTGGAGAAAGGCGGAGACTGGTTTTATACCCAAGAAGGTGCAAAGAAGCTGGCAAAAAAGATTGCTTCGTTTGAAAAAGGCAGAATATTGCTGAGTGTAGGCGTTCCTCATAAATGTCCTGTTGCGCCTCTGGAGGTAATCTTTATGCTTAATGACTATTTTAAGGCAAAAGGCATAAGAAAAAACATTGAGCTTTATTACACCTATCCTATAGCTCGTCTTCACGCGCTTGAGCCGGTTGCAAACTGGGCTGTCGGTATGTTTGAAAAAGAGGGAATAAAATCCGAAACGTTCTTCAATATGGAATCGGTGGATCCTGAGAAAAAGACGCTTTCAACGCTTGAGGGAAGCGAGGTTCCGTACGATCTTTTAATTGCAATTCCTCCTCACAAAGGAGCAGATATTATTGTGGATTCGGGACTTTCAAAGTCAGGATGGATTCCGACTGACAAACAGACGCTTAAGGTCACCGGATATGATAATGTTTATGCGCTTGGCGACGGCACCGATCTTCCGATAAGCAAAGCAGGCTCTACCGCTCATTTTGAGGCTGATGTGGTAGCGGAAAACCTGACAAGCGAGATAAAAAGCGGATATCCCGCTCACTTTTATGATGGACGCGTACTCTGCTTTATCGAAACAGGACTGCATGAGGGAACCTATGTCTGGTTTAGCTATACTACGCCGCCCAATCCGGCTCCGCCCTCAAAACTTATACACTGGATGAAACTTTCGTTCAATAGAATCTATTGGATGGCTGCCAGAGGATTGATGTAGGAGGTTCTATGGCGGAAAAATTGAAAGAGGATATGGCTGGACTGCAGAAAAATATTACCGACAGCCTGACTGACTCTATGGTTGAACGCTTGGGCAGCTTGGCTGAAAAACTCGGGGCTGCGGTTATGCCGCTTGCAGACCAACAGACGTCCAATGCAGTATCAGAGACTCTCCGAACGCTTGCGGACCTTAACAGAACAGGGGCTCTGAAAAACATTCTGGCGCTTGGAGAAGCCGCATCCTTTGTGCAAAACAGTTTAACCGATTCGGCAATAGAGCGAAGCGTTTCTGCAATCTCCTCACTTGGAGGCATTCTTCAAATATTATCCAAGCCGGGTGTTGCGGAAGGTCTAAACAAGCTTTTGTCGATTGCCGCACCTTTGATTGAAAACGGTCATCTTAATAATCTCCTGGATTTTGCCTCTTCTGCTTCTGCGGTTGTTAATATGCTAACCGATTCGATGCTTGCAAGAACATTGGATCATGCGCAGAATTTTCTATTTCTTTACGCAGTGATGGGCGATGCAGTAGAACATGTAAGAGACAAAATTCACGGAAGCAAGCCGCCATCATCGCTGTTTAAACTGCTTGGCAAAGCTAAAGACAAAAACACACTCAAAGGTGTTGCGTTTTTTTTAGAAATAGCAAACTATCTCGGAAGAGCATTATAGCGAAAGAGGCGTCACAAAATGGCGCCCTTATGCTTTTCGATTAGAAAATTTCCTTGATAGCTGTCTTTTTTGATTATTATGTTCAATTCTGAACTCTATATCAAAGTTATCGCACAGATATTTCAGCGAATCAAGAGTAAGCTCAAAATAGTATTTTAAGCCGGTTTTTAAAACCGTTATTTTATCATTGTTTACAACTCTGAAAAACAGAGGAAAGCTGCCGTTCCATTTATCGAAAAGATCGTCTATGAGCGAAAAGAACTTTTTGTCAGCAGGTTTTTTTATCTCAACTATAACCTTTTTTATCAAATTCAAACTTTCTTCTATGCCTGCTATTTCGTTTGCGCGTATCTGTCCGCTTTGATCCTCTTCCATCTGACCAAAAACAACAACTGGATCGCCAATCTGAAATTTAGATTCTATTTTTGCATATAGATACGGAAACGCAACGCAGGAAACGGTGTTGAGTGGAGAATGAATCTTTATGTATGCCATTTTGGTTCTTTTTTTTGTTGTTTTTTCGGTAATATCGGTTATGACCCCTGCTATTATTGCATTTTCAGAATCTGAGATATCGGTTATGGCTTTTGCAACTTCCTTATATTCGGATAGTGGGTTTCCTGAAAGAAAGAATCCGAGCAGCTCGTTTTCCCACAAAAAAATCTGTTTTTCCGAAGGTTCGGCTACATTTCTTAAAATAGGTTTTTGAGGTTCGGTATCTGATTTTCCGAACAGCGAATTCATACCTGAGGATTCCTCTTTTTTTGAGCTTGCCCAATCTATCAGAATCGGAAGATTTTCAAGCAGTTTGATACGATTTTTCTCCAATTGATCAAATGCTCCGACCTTTATAAGGCTTTCCAAAACCTTTTTGTTGCATTTTCGCATATCAATTCTGCTTATAAAATCATAGAAATCTTTATACAGACCGTTTTGCCTCTCTTTTAAAATTGAATTTATAGCCGCATTTCCTACATTTTTAACCGCACCGAGACCGAAGCGTATTTGCTCATCCGAAGGTGTAAAGCTGACATCGCTAAGATTGATATCAGGCGGCAAAACCAAAATTCCCATTCTCTCGCATTCATCGATATATTTTGTTATCTTGGTGGTATTTTCCTGCTCAGAGCTTAAAAGAGCCGACATAAATTCAACAGGATAGTTGGTTTTTAGGTAAGCCGTTTGATAGGCTATAAGTCCGTATGCTGCCGAATGAGATTTGTTAAATCCGTATCCGGCAAAATATGCCATCAAGTCGTATATCTCTTCAGCCTTTTTCTTGTTTACACCTCTTTCGGTTGCGCGCTTTACAAACGGCACCCTCTCTTTTGCTACAATCTCTGGCTTTTTCTTTCCGATTGCGCGGCGCAAAACATCCGCCTCTCCTGCGCTGTATCCGGCAAGTTTCATAGCAATCTGCATTACCTGCTCCTGATACAGGATAACCCCGTATGTTTCTTTAAGAATCTCTTTTAGCTCTGGAAGTGGATATTTTACTGCCTGCTTTCCTTTTTTTCTGTCGATAAAATCTTTGACCATACCGCTTCCGATAGGACCCGGTCTGAACAGTGCCACCAAAGCAATCACATCATTTATGTTGCTGGGCTCAAGATGTCTTATCAGATCCTGCATCCCGGTCGATTCAAGCTGAAACATTCCAAGTGTATAACCATCAGACATATTTTTATATGTCTTTTTGTCATCCAAAGGGATTTTGGAGATGTCAAAATCGGGCTCTTTTTTATGAATAAACCGCGTCGCTATCTCTATTACGGTCAGTGTTTTAAGACCCAGAAAATCAAATTTTATAAGATTTATATCCTCCAGGTACTCCTTGCTGTATTGAACAACGCTCATCTGTTCATTCGGAAATTTGTATATAGGAACTTTATTTTCAAGCGGTTCGTCTGAGATAACGATTCCAGCCGCATGAGTTGAGGCATGTCGCTTGAGCCCTTCAAGCACCTTTGCGATGTTATATATCTGTGCCACATCAGGCTCTGAGGATATTCGTTTTTTCAATACATCGCTTTGCTTGATAGCTTCCTCTAATGTAATATCCAGTGTATCAGGAACAAGCTTTGCAATTTTATCCACATCTCCATAGGGCATGTCCAAAACCCTGCCCACGTCTCTGATTACTCCTTTTGCCTTCATAGTTCCGAATGTAATCACCTGTGCGGTTTTATCGGCACCATACTTTTCTACCACATAATCAATAAGCTGCTGGCGCTTGTCCTTGGATATATCAACATCAATATCCGGCATGGAAACGCGCTCGGGATTCAAAAAGCGCTCAAATAACAGCTTATATCTGATGGGATCAACATCGGTAATCGATAATGCGTAAGCAACAAGCGATCCTGCAGCCGAACCTCTGCCCGGACCAACCGGTATATTATGTGTTTTTGCGTAATTGATACAATCCCAGATTATCAAAAAATAACCGGGAAATTTCATCTTATCGATTACTTCAAGCTCGTACTCCAACCTTTTCCGATAAATATCCTTAAGATTTGCTTCTATCAAACCTTCGCCGAACTTTTTTTCCAAACCTTCAAAGGCGAGCTCTTTCAGGAAGCTACTTTGCTTGTCATTATCCACGAACGGATAGCGAGGCGGGGTCGGGTTGCCCAGATCCAGTTGCAGATCTATCATATCCGCAATATATCCGCTGTTTGTGACGGCTTCTTTAATATCGCTGAAAGTTTCTGCCATCTCTTCAGCCGTCTTGACATAAAATTGGTCAGAATCCATCCGTAAACGTTCTTTATCGGAAACTACCTTGCCGGTTTGAATACATAAAAGCGCATCGTGAGCAACGCTGTCTTCTCTTTCAAGAAAATGACAATCGTTGGTTGCAACAAGCGGGGTATCAGTTTGTTTTGCAAGTTTTATAAGATCCTCATTTATACGTTCCTGCTCAGCCAAACCGTGTCGCATTATCTCTATATAAAAATTATCCTCGCCGAAAATCTCCTTATAAAAGGAGACTGCAGCTTCAGCTTTTTCGTATCTGCCGTAGCGCAGGTTTTTTGCAATCTCACCCTGCAAACATGCAGAACCGGCTATAAGTCCTTCTGCATGATCGGCAAGTTGTTGTTTATCAATTCTCGGTTTATAATAGAATCCTTCAATAAAACTTTTTCCCGATAATTTTACAAGATTTTGATATCCTGTCTTATTTTTTGCCAAAAGAACGATGTGATGAAGCCCTTCGGCATCTTTGGCTTTTCTTGCGTGATCGGTGGTTATATACATCTCCGATCCTATAATCGGCTTGAGACCGTTTGCCCTCATACTTTTGTAAAATTCCAGAGCACCGAACATATTACCGTGATCGGTAATGGCGCAGCTATCCATTCCGTTTGATTTGAGTTTTTTTATCAAATCTTTGATTTTTACCGATCCGTCCAGAAGACTGTATTCGGTATGATTATGAAGATGGGCGAACTTTTTCAACGTTTTATAACGCGCACAGCGTGACCGAAATGTCTTTTATAAAATCCGGTCAATCTTGATATGGTTACGCTATGGACTCTTCCTGAGGATGCATGTATAAATTTGTTATGTCCTATATAGATACCTACATGGCTATGGGGACCTCTGCGAGTATTAAAGAATACCAGATCCCCCACTCTTAGGCTGCTTTTGGGGATTTTTTTGCCATATCTGTATTGACTGCCGGTTGTTCTGGGCAGCCTGAGATTTATCTTTCTGAATACCTCCATTACAAATGCCGAGCAATCTATACCGCTTTTGAATGATTCACCGCCGAATTTGTATGGAACCCCCAGATATTTTTCAGCTATTTTTACAACCCTGTAGCGAGAGCTTTGAAAAAGATGCAGACGGTCATGCCGAACAATCTTCAGTCTTATTTTTCGCACAAGCTTGTTTACCGGAATCAGTCTGTAGCTTACAAACGGTGTTTCAGAAGGAACAAGCAGTTTTTGCCCCGCTTTGATTGAGTAGCCTCTGAGATGATTAAATTTTCTCAAAAGCTTAACGCTGGTTGAGAACCTTTTTGATATCGAGAAAAGTGTATCTCCTTTTTTTACCATATAGCTGTTTGTGTATGCAAGTATTGATGAATTGACGCTTTTTTGGCGAATATAAAGATTTTTTCTGTCCGGCGCAGCTATTATGAGGACGTCGTTTGCCCTTATATAGCCTGTTTTAATATGATTTAATCTTTTTAATTTCTTTACCGTAAGTCCAAACCTTTTTGCAATACCTACAAGTGTGTCGCCATTTTTCACCTTATAAAAAAATCTGTTATATGAAACAATAATTCTGCTTCCGTTGCTATCTATTTGTTGATATCCAAGCACCGGTATTGCATAAGTCAGCAAAATTATTGCAAAAAGCAAGAATCTCATATGACGCATATTGCAATTATAATATTCGGTTATCGATATTGTCAAGCATCGCACAACATGCATTTGCGAAAATTAATCGTTTTTGTTGAACAATCAAGTTAACCGGCGGCTGTTTGTTAATATTGCCTCTGGCGGCTTTTTCTCAAGTGTTTTGCTTTATTCGAATAGATTTGATGAGACAATCGAAAGTCTTGACAATTGAAGGACCGGATACTACTGTAACATAGACATATCTTTAGATATTAGAATCACATAGTATGCAAAACAGTTTAAAAAACGGAGATTGATGAATAACGAAGAACTGTTTAACGTTTTAAAAAACTCTTCTGTAGTTGGCGTGGTTATATATCAGGAAAAGGGCAGAATAGTTTATGCAAACGATGTTTTTTTAAAGTTGCTTGGCTACGGCAAAGAAGAGCTTTTAGGAGAAAATATATTAGATTTTGTAAGCGGAAGCGATGAATTTATTTCAGAGCAAAGAGAAATTATAAAAAGACGCACAAAGGGTGAACGGTTCCCATACGAAGACGAAACTCATCTATTTAAAGCCAAAAACGGCTCTATAATACCTGCATCTGTTTTTGCATACACAATAAATTACAACAATAAACCCTCCGGTGTTGTGATAGCAATAGACAAAACAAAAGAAGAGTCCTCTAAAAATCTTTTTTTTGCATTAAGCCAAATCAACCAGTTGATAGTCAGAGAAGATAACAAAAACCGATTACTTCAGGCAATATGTGATATACTTGTTGAGAAAGTCGGCTATTTGGCAGCAAGCATAGGCACGATAGATGAAATAACCAAGCTTTACAATATACAATATATATCTGCAAGCGAAGAGGTAAAACAAGCTTTACTGAATACCGCAATAAGCGTGGATGAGAGCAAACCTTATGGCAAAGGAACGGTTTCGGCAGCCTATCATACGGGCAAGGTAGCGATAGTTTCTGAAGTTACTTCAAACAATCGTTTCGGCTATTGGAAAGATGCTTACACAAAACATAATGTGCATTCGGTTTGTTCAATTCCTATCAAAAAGCGCAATAAATTGTCATATATTCTCTATCTTGCAAGTGATTCACCGAATATTTTTACCGATTTATACCGTCATCTGTTGGAGGAAATTCAGAGTGATATTGAATTTGCATTGGAGAAGATCGAAAAGGAAAAGTATAGCAAGATGATGATTACCGCTCTGAACACAGGTTTTGACTTTGTTGTAATTACAGACAACAATTTTAACATAGTATATGTAAACAAGGCCACAGAGAAGATTACCGGATACAGCAGTGATGAGCTGATAGGCAAACATCACTCTATATTTTCAAGCAAGACACACAGCATTGGGTTTGCAAGGCAATTATACGGCACACTTAAGCGTGGCGAGACATTTTATTCACCTATCACTTATAAAATAAAAGACGGCTCTTTGGTAGATGCTAAAGTCATAATTGTGCCGTTTAAATTAGAAGGAAAGATAGAATACTATATAGCGGTAGGTGAAGATATAACGGAGAAAGAGGAGCTTTATGAACAACTGGATGCCCTGATAAATTATGATAATCTGACAGGCTTAATCAACAGAGCTTCGTTTATAAGATCGACCGAGCGTTTTATAAAAAGAGCAGGAATAGAAAACATAGTAGGCGCTGTGGTTGTCATAAATCCTGTAAATTTTAAAAATATCAATCATGCATTCGGATTTGAGGCTGGAAACCTTATTTTAAAGGAGATAGCCGCCAGACTCAAAGAGAATCTAAGAAAATATGATGTGGTGGCAAGACTTGAATCGGACAAATTTGGTCTTCTCATAAAAGAGCTGAAAAACGAGATAGATATAACGGTTGTAGTGGCAAATATGCTCAACTCTTTGAGAAAACTTTATACTGCCGGTAAAGAGAGAATCTCCGTTGCATTCAATATAGGAATCAGCCTTTATCCAAAGAACGGTTTATCGGCATCTGTTCTGCTTGATAAGGCAAATACCGCCCTTATGGATGCTAAGAAAAAAGGTGAAAATTCCATAGGCTTTTTCGAGAAAAGTCTGGAAGATGCTGTTTCCAAACGCGTTAAGCTTAAGACAGACCTGAATCTTGCCATATCAAACAAGGAATTTATGGTTTATTATCAACCGTATGTAGATAAGAATAGACAGATAGTGGGAGCGGAAGCGCTTTTAAGATGGAAAACGGGAGACAGGATCGTCTTGCCTTTGGATTTTATACCGTTGCTTGAGCAAACCGATCTGATTGGCGAGGTAGAGCAATATGTATTTGACGCGATATTAGAGGAGATATGTAGGATAAAGAAACTCGGGATAAATCCTGTTAATATATCGATAAATCTTTCGGAAAAAAGTTTATATCAGCCTGATTTGGAAGAGATGATAGTCTCGGAGATGGACAGACTGAATATAGAAAAGAATCTGATTAAAATAGAGATTGTCGAAAGGATGTTGGTGGATAATTTCAATTATGTAAAAAGCGTCATTCAGTCGCTGCGAAAACAGCATATCGGGTTTGCTTTGGATGACTTTGGCACAGGGTATTCTTCGCTTGCTTATCTGTCGCAACTGTCAATCGATTATCTTAAAATTGATATTTCTTTCATAAGAGCGATAGTCAATGATAAAAGAACGAGAAATATAACTGAGAGCACAATATCTCTGGCAAAAAAACTAAATATAAAAACGGTGGCTGAAGGTGTGGAAACCGTTGAGCAGTTTGAGCTCCTAAAATCGTTCGGATGTGATTATTTTCAAGGATACCTGTTCAGCAAACCGGTCAGGGCAAAAAAACTTGAGGAATTGTTGAAAAATCGGTTATTGTAGTTCTGTTTTTTCTGCATTTGTCCAATGCCGTTTAAAGATTGTTGGACAAAAGCAAATTTCCGCACTGTTTTTATCTCACTTTTCTTTTGCATATTATTGATTTATTTTGCTAACAAAAAACGTTGTTTTTGGATAGTGTCAAAAGCGATAAGCCGCAAATGCTTTATAATGTTAATACGCCTATAATCGGCGGGTTGGTCAACATTGACATCTGTCTTGATAAATTGTATCGTTATAATAGAATAATTTGGTTAGCTCGACTCTGAGGAGGAACATTGGACGATTCTGCTATAACAAAACTCTGGGCTCCATGGCGAATGGAATATATTTTAAGTGAAAAAGAGGATAAAGGATGTATTTTCTGCATCAAAGAGAGCAAACAGAAAGATAAAGATCTGCTTATTTTGAAAAGGGGTAAATTTTCTTTCGTTATGATGAATAAATTTCCATACAATCCCGGGCATCTTTTGATTGCTCCCTACGAACATATTTCCAATTTGGAGGATATTCGGACAGAAACTATTTTAGAGATGATGAAGCTCAAAACTATGTCGATTAAGGCTTTAAAAAATGTTATGAATCCTGAGGGATTTAATATCGGAATGAATCTGGGAAAAGTTGCCGGCGCGGGAGTGGATGATCATCTTCATATCCATATTGTTCCGAGATGGAACGGAGATACGAGCTTTATAACGGTTTTATCGTCGGCAAAGGTTGTCTCGGAAGCACTTGATGCAACATATGACAAACTATTGAATGAATTTGGGAGTATTAAATGAGATTAATCAAACTAATTATCTGGATTGTGGTTTTGGTGGCGGGAATACTTTTTGCGCTATACAATAAACAAACATTGCAACTCAATTTTCTTATGTTTCATTCAAAGGTTCTTCCGGTATGGTCGTTTCTGATTATTGCATTTGTGCTGGGGCTCATAATAAGTTTTCTATACAGTCTTATAGATATAATGAGATTAAAAAATAAAATCAAAGGTCATGAAAACGAAATAGGCGAATTGAAAAAGGAGATCGGCTATTTAAGAAATCTCACGATAACCAAAGAAGATAAAAATGAGCAGATAGAAGAAAATAATCAATAATGACATTTACCTATCTAAACCTCTCATACTTCCTGGTGGGAGCAGTATGCGGGGTTATTCTCTCTTTTGCGGCAAAGCCGAAAAGCAAATCGGCAAAAAAAAGCCATGATGATTTTCTGAAATATATCCAGAGCATCAACTATATTATTGACAATGAAACAGACAGGGCAATCGATGAGTTGACAAATCTGGTAAAACTTAATCCTGAACTAATCGAAATATATCTTGCCATAGGCAATCTTTTCAGAATACGCGGAGAGCTTAACAGGGCTCTTATCGTGCATAAAAGTCTTCTGGCAAAGCCTCATATCGACCGGAAGCTGAAAAGAGAAATAATTTTGGCTATAGGAATTGATTACGATAAAGCCGGATTTCATCAAAAGGCGGCGGATAATTTTAAGCAGCTTGTTCAAATGGACAGATCTGATAAGGATGCAGCCTCTTTTCTCAAGGAGGCATACGAGAAAAACCATGAATGGACAAAAGCGCTTGATGTTCTCAAGAATTTTGATTTGAAACGAAAAAACGAGGAGTCACATATTCTTGTTGCTATTGGGAAAGAGAGACGGTCTAACGGAGATAATCAATCGGCTAAGTCGTTTTTTAAGAAGGCGATAAAGACAGACAGCGATTGTTTTGAGGCATATTATGAGCTTGCCAGATCAGAATATGAGGAAGGCAACAAAGAAAATGCATTTAATATTATAAAAAAAGCGGTAGAAAAAAATCATCGGTTTGTGTCGGTGGTTTCGGATCTGATTGTAGAGATGCTGGAAGGAAACTATCTCGAATTTTATAAATCTATGCTTTCAAAATTTCCCAAAAGCCCGGAATTGCTTTTCGACTTTCTGTATCATTTAAGCAAAAACGATCAACTTGTTCTTGCTGAAAACATTATTAAATCTGCAGATTTTAGTGGAGAGGGAGAAAAACTGCTGCTTGAATATTGGAGATGCAGATTGGATATGGAAAAGAATCTTATCGGCAGCAAAGCGATACGGCAGTTTTTAGATAAGGTTAACGAAAAACCTAAATTCAGATGCGAATATTGCGGATTTGTTCAAAAGGAGATATTCTGGAAGTGTCCTCAATGTCGCAAATGGGATACATCTGAGGTAATTTTCGGCTAAGCGGTTTTCACATACGCAAAATTAGTCCGTTATTATATTTGCTTTTCCGTCAAAGATTATTTCATAAGGATCAGATGAGTTTCCCTGAACAAAAAGCAGAGGTGCATTGTATCCTTCTTCCAACTTTCCAAAGGTGACGCCAAGTGCCTTTTGAGCATTTATTGTGGCAAACTTGAGCGCTATATAGGGAGCTATTTTGAAATTATCGACTATATATTCTATCTCCTTAATCATACTGAGATCGTCGTTACTTAAAAGTGAATCTGTGCCGGCGACTACATTTATTCCTTTTTCCAGAAATTTTTCAATATCTGCTCTTCCGACTCCGATATATTCATTGCTTCTCGGGCATACGCATATTGTGCATCCTTTTTGAGCTATCAATTCAATCTCCTCATCGCTCAGGTGAACCGAATGAACCAAAATTGAATTTCTTCTCAATACACCAAGACTGTCAAGATAAACCGCAGGCTTTAGATGAGGAATCTTAATATAATTTATGTCTGCAAACCCGTTTAAAAAATCGATGAACTCTCCTTTGCCGCTGCAAAAGGCTATTTCCTCGGCTGATTCAGCCAGGTGAATACTCCAGGGAAGATTGTTCGCTTTGCAATAGAAATATGATGCCTTGATCTTTTCCGGCGAAGTAGAATAGATTGCATGAGCTGCATAAGAGTGAACAATACTGTTGCCTGTTTTTTCCAACTTAACTATCGGTTTATCGTCCCATCCTATCTGCTCGGCAAATGAAACCCCTTTTGTCTTATATGTCAGGTTTGCATGATTTGTTATATCGCATACAAACGATGTTCCATCTGATTTTGATACGGTTTCGTTTTTTTGTAAATTTTCCTGAAAAAATTGCCTATCCATGACTTTTATCTCTTTTATAAACGAGCGTAGCCACCTGATAAACCCTTTGTGCGAGACTGTATCGATTTTTGGCATCTCAAGATGAGTATGGGAATTTATAAGAGCAGGCAGCATAACTCCACTTCCAAGATCAACGGTTTTGCCGGTAATTTTCTTGCCTATTTTGACAATTTTTCCGTTTTGGATTTCAATAGAGCCGTTTTCTATTGGCGGTTTATCTACTCTCAGAATCCATTTTGCCTTATATATCATAAAAATTTGGGTTCTTTCTTTTCAATCAGTCTATATTTATAGGCGAGTTGATACTCAAGTGCGATAGCTTTCTTTTCTGATTCTGTCAGATCATAACAGATGGAATTTTTTAGATAATCTACGAAAAATGCCGTATCTGCATATCTGTTTTTAAGATAAAATTGCTCCGCAAGTTTATGTATATTGTTTATTCCGTCCCGTTTTGCCTTTTTTAGCAGATTGACAAGATCTTTTGTCAACGGTTTGTTTGATGCCCAAAATGCAAACACCGTCGGTAATCCGGTATAATGCTTCCATAATTTTGCAACATCATAGATTATGCCGCTATTTTGTCTGTAGATTTTCAGCGCTTCGTCTCCGATTACTATTTTCCCGTCAAATTCGTCAAAGTTGCCAAATTGAAGCCAGTCAGCCTTTAAAAACTCCTTAACGATTATCCGGGCAATGATATTTGAGCTTATCGAATGAGGACTAAGCGATATCTTATTGCATTGCTCAATCGGTTTTTTTAACACCAGCAGCACGCTTTTTACCTCACCTGGAGAACTGATAGAAATATCTGGAATAATAAAGTAACTATTTCGATAACCCATAATAGGAATCAAGCCGATATCGACCGAGCCCTCAGCGAGTCTTTTTGAACATAAGGCAGGGTCATCAGGTATAATGTCGAAAATATCACTGTTTATTGTTTTGTATAGCGGATAAGAATTCAGATATTCCACTACCGAAATTTTAAGCCGCATTTTTCCACCTTTTTATAGCCTCCAATGTCTCTTTTATGGTCGAGGAATTGCAGATTGAGATTTTAAACCGTTTGGAATTGGGAAATCTGCGGGAATAGAGCATAAGCTGCTTTCTGAGTTTAACAGCAGCATACTCTTGATATATTGATTCCGCTTTCCTCAGATGCTCAATCATAACATCAGAAACAAAACTCCTGTCGATAACAAATGCCTCCTTTTGCCAGCTTGAAAAGATCCATGGCGAGTGTGCGGCAGCTCTGCCTATCATTACCCCGTCAGCTGATGTGCTATCGATTACCTCATCAGAATATTCTTTGCTATCTATGCTACCATTGGCAAAAACGGGTATTTTCACTGCTGATTTGATGTTGCCGACTATATCCCAGTGACATCTGCCGGAGAACCATTCATCTCTTGTTCTTGCATGCACAAAAAGCGCTGCTATGCCGATATTCTCAAGTTTTTCGCAAATTTCGGTGATATTTGTTGCGATGCTATTAAAACCGATTCGCATTTTTACGGTCACCGGAAGTTTTGTCGAGTCAGTTACCGCTTTGCAGATGGAAAAAAATTTTTCATAATCTTTTATCAGATATGCTCCTGCATGTTGACGAATCACCTTTTTTACGGGGCACCCTGCGTTTATATCAATAAAATCTATCGGAAATTGCGATATAAAACACGCGGCATCAGCCATCTTTTTTTCATCCGAGCCGAAAATCTGAGCACCTAAAATAAAATTCGCATCGGAGTAATCGTGTTGGGAAAGGGACTTGATTAAAAGATCCGAAGGTTTGCCATAGTGTAGCGCTTCAGAGGAGATCATCTCGGTTATCACAGCTTTTGCACCAAATTTTATATAGATTTCTCTAAGTGGCAGATCGGTAAGAGATGCCATAGGAGCAGGCATCAGCTTTATGTTCTTAAACATTGCTCGGGTTATTTCGAAGTCTTCTTATCTGTTCATCATTTCTATAAACTCTTTGTTATTTTTGGTTTTCTTCAGCTTATCCAGCAAAAATGTCATAGCATCAACCGGACTCATATCCGATAATATTTTTCTCAAAAGCCATATCTTCTGAAGGTTGTTATGATCTATGAGAAGCTCCTCTTTTCTTGTTCCCGATCTTGTGATATCAATTGCAGGAAATATCCTTTTATCGGAAAGTTTTCTGTCAAGATGCATCTCCATATTTCCGGTGCCCTTGAACTCCTCAAATATAACATCATCCATTCTCGAACCGGTATCAATAAGGGCGGTTGCAATAATTGTCAGACTTCCACCCTCCTCGATATTTCTTGCAGCGCCGAAGAAACGTTTCGGCTTATGCAGAGCGTTTGCGTCAAGTCCACCGGTTAAAACCTTGCCGGATGGCGGTATAATTGCATTGTATGCCCTTGCCACACGCGTTAAGCTGTCAAGCAATATTACAACATCGGTTTTGTTTTCCACCAGTCGTTTTGCTCTTTCCAGAACGATTTCAGTCACCTGAGCGTGTCGGTTGGGTGATTCGTCAAATGTTGAGCTGACAACCTCAGCATCAACCGAGCGCTGCATATCGGTGACTTCTTCAGGTCTTTCATCAATCAGAAGAATAAAAAGTTTGACTTCCGGGTGATTATGTGTGATGCTGTTTGCTATATTTTTCAAGATAACGGTTTTTCCGGTTCGCGGAGGAGCCACAATTAAACCTCTTTGCCCTTTTCCAAGAGGCATAAGCATATCTATGATACGCATTGCATAATTATCGCTTGAGGTTTCGAGTTTAAAACGTTCTTCAGGATACAGCGGTGTAAGATTGTCAAAATCGGCGCGTTTGGTGTTTGTGTCCAATACCATGCCATTTACAAAGTTAATCTTTGAGAGAGCGGCATATTTTTCTCCTTCTCTGGCAGGTCTTATTGTTCCTGATATCAGATCCCCGCTTTTCAGATGTAGCTTTCTTATCTGCATCGGTGATATGTATATATCTTTTTTACCGGGAAGATAGTTGTTTTCGTGACTTCTTAAAAATCCGAAGCCGTCCTGAAGGATTTCAAGCACCCCTTCGGCTTGGTTTTTTTCGTCTTCTCCTGAGACCGCTTTGGCTATTTGGGCTATAATTTCGGCTTTTTTTATTCCGCGGCGAAGTTTAATATCAAGTTGTTTTGCAATTTCATAAAGCTCTGCAACCTTTTTGCTTTGCAGTTGTTCAATAGATTCGTTCATTCAAACCCCTTAAATGATTTTTTACTGTTTATTATTGCATCAGGTGCCACGATTTACCTTTGTATATTTTATATTAAAAAACCTACAAAACCGAAGCATCTTGGAGGCGGCACCCGGATTCGAACCGAGGTTCAGGGTTTTGCAGACCCGTGCCTTACCACTTGGCTATGCCGCCATTTTCCTGAGCATTTTGTTCATATTAAAATGATTATTCTTGCTTGGAGCGGGAAACGGGATTTGAACCCGCGACCCCAACCTTGGCAAGGTTGTGCTCTACCCCTGAGCTATTCCCGCATGAGCAACTTTCTATCATCTTATTTTATAAATGTCAAGAGTATTTTTTGCATTACATTTTATCCTTTTGGTGACTTTTTTCTATCAATTACGGCTATGACGATTTTATCATTTTTCTGTATCCGTTTTGTTTGTGCTGTCTATATTTATAAGAGGATTCGATCTTTTGAGCAAATGTGGTAACATCTAATCCTGCAAGCGTCGATATTTTAAATTTTACTATTTCAGGTTTTGTAATATCATCAATGAAACCGGAATCAAAAATTCGTACAATTATAAGCTTCATCTTTTTATCTGTAAGTTTATAAAACAAGGGGTATCTGTCAAGCGGATTGTCTTTAAATATTCCCAAATAGTTACAAATCTGACAGGTTTTAAAAAAGATCTCATATCCAAAACGGTTCGTATAATTGGTTGTGTGCTTTACATAAGAAAAAAATGTTGTATCCTTAAATAGAGTTATACTTAACAAGAAGAAAATATGGAGGATATAATGTCTATTACGAAAGAGGAAAAATTAGAGATTGTAAAGAATTTCGGAAGGGAACCTAATGACACAGGCTCGCCGGAGGTTCAGATTGCAATTTTATCAAACCGAATCAGCTATTTGACCGAGCATTTCAAAACCCACAAAAAGGATTATCACTCCAGAAGAGGGCTTTTGAAGATAATAGCAAAACAAAGAAAGCTTCTGAAATATCTGAAAAGAAAGGATCTTAAACGATACAAAGCTATTATTGCACGGCTCAATATTAGGGACAAAGTCTGATATATGAAACAATATTATTATATAGAAAAAGAGATAGCCGGAAGAAAGCTGTCACTTGAAACAGGAAGACTGGCAAAGGAAGCCGATGGTGCGGTTTTTGCACGATGGGGAAATACCGTGGTGCTTGCTACTGCTGTTTACAGTAAAAGTAAACCAAACGAATATAACGACTTTTTTCCGCTGACGGTAAATTATATAGAAAAAAGCTACGCTTCAGGTCGTATACCGGGAGGCTTTTTCAAGAGAGAAGGAAGACCTTCTGAAAAAGAGGTGCTTTCCTCAAGATTGATAGACAGACCGCTCAGACCGCTGTTTCCCTCGGCATTCAAAAATGAAACGCAGGTGATTGTCACCGTGCTTTCCTCAGATGGTGCCATTGACCCTGCTATACTTGGGATTATAGCCGCCTCAAGCGCATTATCGATTTCCGAGATTCCATTTGATGGTCCTATTGCTGCGGTAAGGATGGGCTACAAGAATGAGAGTATTGTTATGCCGTCGTTTGAACAGTTAAAAGATTCCATACTTGATCTGGTTGTTGCAGGCGGCAAAAACGGTATAAGCATGGTTGAGAGCGGCTCGAACGAGGTTTCCGAAGAGTTTATGGTTCTGCGAATTAATGAAGCTGAGAAGGTCATAAGAGAAATTATCGAACTTGAGGAGGAACTGGTTGAAAAGGTTAGTCCGAAAAAGATAAGTGTCAGTGAAACCTTTGCTGACGAGGAGATAGCATCTGTAATTGAATCTAAAAAGGGTTGGCTTGCCAAGAATCTGTTTCAAAGCGAGAAACTAAAGCGAAATGAAAAGATAAGAGAATTCAAAGAGATTGTCTTGAATGAGGTTGCCGAGAAGGAAAATGCCGATTTTTGGGTGAACAATCTCACCGATGAGTTGGTAAAAAGCCTGATCAGAGAGAAGATGTTTAAATCTGGCAAACGAGTTGACGGAAGAGATTTTGATCAGATACGACCGATTACATGCGAAACGGCGGTTCTGCCGATGGCTCACGGTTCGGCTCTTTTTACAAGAGGAGAAACGCAGGCGCTTGTGGTTACCACATTGGGTTCAAAAGATGATATGCAGCTTGTAGAAGGTCTGAACGACAAACATTATGAGCGGTTTTTGCTTCATTATAATTTTCCGCCCTATTCGGTAGGAGAGGTGAAGCGTTTGGGAACCCCCGGAAGGCGTGAGATCGGTCACGGAAATCTTGCAAGACGCGCAATCTTGCCGGAGCTTCCGAGCGAGGAGAAATTCGGTTATACGGTAAGGGTGGTTTCTGAAATTGCCGAATCAAACGGGTCCTCATCCATGGCAACCGTATGCGGAGCAACTTTGTCGCTTGTTGATGCAGGTGTTCCGTTGCGCAACAGGGTAGCAGGTGTTGCCATGGGGCTTGTCAAAGAGCATGATAAAGAGATTATTCTCACCGATATTGCCGGTGAGGAAGATCATTACGGTGATATGGATTTTAAGGTTGCGGGAAACTACAAAGGTATCAATGCACTACAGATGGATATAAAAATTCACGGGGTCAGCTCGGAGCTTCTCAGAAGAGCATTGTCAAAGGCGCGTGCAGCAAGGTTATTTATTCTGGATAAAATAAATGGTGCTCTATCGGATAAAACTGGCGAACTTTCTTCAAATGCGCCAAGGATAAAAAATATTGAGATTGATAAATCAAAGATTAAAGATGTTATAGGACCATCAGGAAAAAATATAAAAGAGATTATAGCAAAAACAGGTTCGACGATAAATATCAATGATGATGGTATCGTTCAGATATATTCCAAAGATGAGAAAACGCTTGTAGAAACAATCTCGCTTATAGAAGATATTGTAAGGGATGTTGAGGTTGGCGATGAATATGAAGGAAAGGTAACCAGAGTCGAAAAGTATGGTGCATTTGTTCGTATTACGCCCAAAAAAGAGGGAATGGTGCATATATCCAAACTTTCGAATGAGCATATAGCAAACATAGAGGATTTTGTAAAGGTGGGTGATACACTTGCGGTAAAGGTGATAGGTGTTGATTATGCCGGCAAGATAGCACTTGCCGCAAAGAATTATGAGCAGAGCAAAAACAGGAGAAAAAACGGCGAATACTCAAAAAGAAGGGAGACTGGAAAACGTCATGGCTGAGGAGATTGCCGAATATTCTATTGACAGACTGGACAACGGTTTCTCAATTATCAAACTTCCTGCCTACGGAGATTCTTTAATAGCCTCAATATGGGTAAAATCAGGTTCTGCAAACGAGCATGAAAAGCATGGAATATTTCATTTTATCGAGCATATGTTTTTCAAAGGCACAAAAAGCCGAACGGCTGTCGATATTGCAAAAGAGATTGAAGGGCTGGGCGGCTATTCTAATGCATTTACATCAAAAGAATATACAGCTTATTATATAAAATCGCTGGGTGAGTTTGGCAATCGGACCACCGAAATCTTATCGGATATGTTTTTTAATTCCGTTTTCGAGTCTCAGGAGATAGAAAGAGAGAGACAGGTTATAAAAGAGGAGATAAGCATGATAAACGATGATCCCTCTTCCTTAATTTATGATCTGTTTTTTGAGAATATTTTAAATGGCGGTCCGTTAGCTCATCCTATTGCCGGAACCCATGAGTCGGTTTCTGCCATAAAACGAGGCGATTTTATTGAAACAATAAAATCATTTTATACCCCGAATAATTGCTTCGCCCTTTTTGTGGGAGATCTTTCGCATATAAATTGGCATGAGGTTGAGCAAAGATTTTTGAATTGGAAAAACAACAGCGAGATTAAACCCGTAGAATATGCTTCCTATAAAGCCGGGATTTTCAAACATAAAAAAGAGCTCAATCAGGTTAATTTTATTTTGGGGCTTCCTGCTTTTAAAAAGGACGACCGAAGGCGATATGCGTTCAGCCTGCTAAATAGCATACTTGGCGGCTCTATGAGCTCAAGATTGTTCCAGGAGATAAGGGAAAAAAGAGGGCTTGTCTATTCAATCTATTCTTCTTATGCAGGTTTTGCCAGGAACGGAGTTTTTTATGTAAGCGGCGGAACAAACAGAGCGAATTTTGATAAAACGGTGGAACTGGTCAGAGAAGAGCTCAGTAAAATTAAAAGAGATGGCATCAACAAAGAGGAACTAGAACGCGCGAAGCTCTATTTCAAAGGCACATTTCTGATTTCTATGGAAAATAAGGAATCGTTGATGCAGAGAGCCGCAGCCGGTTATATATATCACGGGGCGATTGAACCGGCTGGTTCGGTTGTGAAAAAGATTGAATCGATAAGCATAAATCAGATAAACGATCTTGCCAACGAGATCTTTGATGATAACAAAATCAACATTACCGCTTTGGGAAATTTTGGTGATTTAAAATGAGTTTTACAATAAAAAAGAGGCTTTTTACCCCCGGTCCTACGCCCGTTCCCTATTACATCAGACAGGCGCTTGCTGAACCGGCAATACATCACAGAACCGCTCAATTTAAAGAAGTTCTTATCGATACAAAAGCAAAACTTTCAAGACTTGCCGAATCGGAAAATCAGACGGTTGTTCTGACCAGTTCGGGCACAGGAGCCATGGAAGCATCTGTCAGCAACTTTTTTTCGAAAGGTGATAAGGTGCTTGTTGTAAGAGCGGGTAAATTTGGCGAGCGCTGGGGAAAAATCTGCGAGGCGTTTGGTCTTGATGTTCTCTATTATGACATTGAATATGGCGATTCCGCAGATCCGAATGTAATTGAAGAGATAATAAGAAAAGAAAAACTCTCAGGTCTGTTTATTCAGGCAACGGAAACCTCCACAGGAGCTTTTCATCCGATTGAGGAAATTGGAAAGCTGCTAAAAACCATTGCCCCGTCTACTCTTTATATTGTAGATGCTGTTTCTACAATGGGAGCGGTCAGGATAAAAACAGATCTATACAATATTGATATACTTGTTTGGGGCTCTCAAAAAGGGCTGATGATTCCGCCGGGACTTTCTTTTCTTACAATAAGCGATAAGGCGTTTGAGAGAGCAAGCTCATCAGATCTGCCTCATTTCTACTTTAATGTTGCAGGTGAGCTGGAAAAACAAAAAGGCGGTTCGACGCTTTATACCCCTGCAACGGCTCTGATAGTTGCTTTGCAAAAAGCATTGGACAAAATCTTTGAAGAAGGTCTTGAGAATCTTTACAAAAGGCACAAACTGCTTGCCAGTGCAACAAGAGCAGCTCTTATTGAAATCGGATTTTCTTTGTTTCCAAAACATCCTTCGGATGCTTTAACGGTGATTACAAAACGGAATTTTGATTTTGAAAAGGCAAGAGGAGAGTTACTTAATTGGTTTGGAATTCTGATTGCGGGAGGGCAGGGTAATTTGAAGGGAAAGATTGTCCGTATTGCTCATATGGGCTATTTTGATATTGTTGATATGGCAGGTTTTTTGGGTGCGTTTAAATTGGTCTGCTCCGAACAATCGGAAATCAAAGGCGATCCGGTAAAAAGGTTTACAGAGGAATACAATAAAAACGAGTAGAACAAACAGCACAAACGGAAAATATGGAAAATGAGAAGACCTTCTTTCCCTGAAGGCGGGGCGTTTTTGCCTGCGCCGTTTGCATCGGAAAGGCGCAGGCTTGAGAACAGGCTTATAGAGATACTTGAGGAATATGGATACAGCGAGATTGCCACATCGGTATTTTTTTATGCCGATCAAATAGAAAGATTGCTGCCAAGATCCATATTTGAACAATCTTATAAACTTACAGATCGATTTACCGGAAGAACAATGCTGATAAGACCTGATATAACGCTTCAGGTGGCAAAACTGGTATCAACGCTGCCTGATATAAAGTTTCCGCTTAAGGTCTGCTATGCAGGAAAGGTGTTTAGAGATCAGATAAATCATGCCGGAAGATCGCGTGAAACAAAACAGGTAGGCGCTGAATTTTTCGGCTCAAACGACCCGACCGGTATTTTTGACTTTATAGAAAAGATGGCTTCGGAGTTGTCTATTCCGATAAAACTGATTTCAATAGGAAACGGTGCGGCGATAAGGAAAATGATAGGCAATCTGGATAGCCGTAAATCAGAAGCCGTTAAAGCCGTCAAAACACAAGACAGAGCGCTTCTGAAAAAAATTTTTACCGGAGAAGATTACAAATTTATCGATAGACGTTTGAGAATATTTGATAGAGTTGATTTTGAAGAAATAAAGAGGTTTTGCCGATTATCTGAGGCTGAGACAGAAAATTTAAGAAGAACTATTGATCTGCTTTCTGAAAAATTCAAAGATTCCGATATTCTTTTTGATGGTTCCGATATCGGCAGATTTTTTTATTATGACGGTCTTACGTTTTCTTTTTACAGTAAAACCGGTCAGGAAATAGCAAGCGGAGGAGAATACAGAAGCCTGATGAGAATATTTGGAAATCCAATCGATGCAGTTGGTGCTGCAATCAATCTGGATAATCTTTATATGACGATAAAAAATCTACGGCTTTCCGGTAATTTGGAGGAGAGGTGAAAAAAAATATTGCGATAATAGGTGGACAGTGGGGCGATGAAGGAAAAGGTAAAATCGTTGATTACATAGCGGAAAATATTGATGTTGTTCTGCGGGCTCAAGGTGGAGCAAACGCCGGACATACTGTGATTGTCAACGGCAAAAAATTTATTTTTCATCTTATTCCGTCCGGAATAATTCATAAAAACGTCAAAGCGGTTATTGGCAACGGAATGGTTTTGGATCTTGCCGAGCTTATCAACGAAATAAAATTTTTAAATAAGAACGGTATAGAAACTGCCGGAAGACTTTTTGTCAGTAACAGAGCTCATATTACGCTTCCGTTTCATAAATACATAGATCAGCAAGGCGAAAGAAGCTCAAAGGAGAAAAAAATCGGAACAACCGGAAGGGGAATCGGCCCTACCTATATGGACAAAATCGCCAGAGTTGGCATCAGGATTGCCGACCTGTATGAGCGCGAAACACTTAGAGAAAAGCTGGAAGCTAACATAGCCAGAGTTAATGAGATTTATGGCAAGTTTTACGGAGCTATCCCGTTTTCTTATCATGAAATAGCCGGGGAGCTTGCAGCTTATGCGGATTTTATAAAGCCTTATGTTGCCGACACGGTTTCTTTGATAAAAGGATTTGAGGAGCAAGAATTGTCGTTTCTGCTCGAGGGAGCCCAAGCCACGCTTCTTGATGTTGATTTCGGCACATATCCGTATGTTACCTCATCAAATTCATCGATAGGGGGTCTGTTCACCGGATCGGGATTTAACCCTTTTCTGTTAAACAGATCTATAGGAATATTCAAGGCTTATTGTACAAGGGTAGGTGAAGGTCCGTTTCCCACCGAACAAACCGGTGAAATCGGAGAGTTTTTGCAGGAAAAAGGCGGTGAGTTTGGTTCAACAACCGGAAGGCCTCGCAGATGCGGTTTTTTTGATCTGGTTTCAGCCAGATACAGCTGTATGGTAAACGGGTTTTCAGATATTGCGATAACAAAACTTGATGTTCTAAGCGGACTTGGCGAGATTCCGGTATGCGTAAGCTATGAAATCGACGGCAAAAAAATTGACGAATTTCCGTCTCAAATCAAGTTGTTGGCAAAGGTAAAGCCGGTTTACAAACGGTTTGAGGGTTGGAAAGAAGATATCAGCAATATCAAAGATTTTGACCGGTTGCCTTCTCAGGCAAGAGAGTATATTCGATATATTGAAAGCGAGTTGAAAACGCGGGTAAGCTTGATTGCAACCGGACCTGAAAGAGAAAGTCTGATAGAGCGCTGATGTCTGTAAAATGCGGGATTGTCGGCTTGCCGAACGTTGGAAAATCTACTATCTTTAACGCTCTTTCCAGCGCAAAGGCTGAAACGGCAAACTATCCGTTTTGCACTATTGAGCCCAATATAGGCGTTGCAAAGGTGCCGGATAAAAGGGTTGATATGCTGGCTGAGATTGTCAAACCGGCAAAGATTACCTATCCAGTTGTGCAGTTTGTCGATATCGCAGGTCTTGTAAAGGGCGCTTCATCCGGCGAAGGACTTGGAAATCAGTTTTTAAGTCATATACGAGAGGTCAATGTAATAATCCATGTTTTGAGAGCTTTTGATGACCCTGATGTGGTACATAGCTATGGAAACGTGGATATGCTGCGTGATAAAGAGATTATCGATACAGAGCTTATGCTTGCCGATTTGGCAACGGTAGAGAAACAGATTGTCAAAACCGAAAAGGCTGCAAAAACAGGCAATAAAGCCGCAAAAGAAAGGCTTATGCTTTTGAATGAAGCAAAAGCGATGCTTGAGGAGTCTTATCCTTTGAGAGCTGCAAAAGAGGAGATTATCAATTTGGCAAATGAGCTGTTTCTGCTTTCTGCCAAGCCGGTAATCTATGTCATAAATGTCGATGAGGATTTGACCGAGACCGAAGAGACAGTAAAAATGAAGCAGCAGGCAAAAAAAGAGGGCGCAAATGTAATATTACTTTCGGGAAAAATTGAAGCTGAACTTGCCGAAATGGAGCAATCGGAAAAGGAGCTTTTTCTTAAAGAGCTCAATTTTTCCGAATCTGCGCTCGATAGACTGATAAAAATCAGTTATGACACGCTGAATCTCATCACCTTTTACACTGCCGGTCCCAAGGAAGCAAGAGGCTGGACAATCAAAAAAGGCACAACCGCAAAAAAGGCAGCCGGTCAGATACACAGCGATATAGAAAACGGTTTTATAAAGGCGCAAATAATAAAATTTGATGATTTTATCCGCTACGGAAGCGAACAGGCGGTAAAAGAGGCGGGTTTGATAAATATTGAAGGAAAAGAATATATAATGGAAGATGGCGATATAGCCAACTTTATGTTTAAATGAAGCGGTATTTAAAAGAGCGGAAAGAAAAATTTTTGAAATCGATAGAAGCTGATCTTTATATCAGCAATAGCTCTGAGACGATTAAATATCTTACCGATATTTCGGGCGCCGGGATGCTCTTTATTGTTGAGGGCAAGCTCTATGTTATTGTCGATAAACTCAGCTATCCGGCATTTAGCTTGCTTGAGGCTTGGATTGCTCAGGTTATTCAGTCAAACGATTTTGCCAAAGTGCTTAAGAAAATTATCGATGAAAAAAGGATAAAAAGCGTATCTTGCCAGCCTGAGCAGATGAGTTTTTCTATTATACAAAAGATTCGTGAGAATAACGTTGAGCTCATCAGCCAGCCGTATTTGTCTGAGAATATACGTATGATTAAAGACGAGCTTGAGATAAAAAAGATAAAAAAAGCCGCGATAATAAACCGAAATTCAATTATGAAGACCTATTCCTATATAAAACCGGGCGTAACTGAAAAAGAGATAGCAAGCGAGCTTGAATATCAGATGAGAAAAAACGGTTCGGACGGGTTGTCGTTTCCGACAATAGTAGCCACAAAAAAAAATGCATATAATCCGCATGCGGTGCCCTCTGATACAAAGATTGCCGATAATGATGTTGTTTTGATAGACTTTGGGGCAACGGTAGATGGATATCATGCCGATCAGAGTTACACATTTATCGTGGGCAAAGCCGATAGTGGTCTGAAAAACAGATATAATGCCGTTTTTCTTGCTCAATATGATGCGATAGAGGCAGTGCGCGATGGCATAGAGGCTGCAAAAATCGATGAATTTGCAAGGAACCGATTAAAAAAGGAAAATCTGTCAAAATATTTTATTCATGGCACAGGTCACGGCGTAGGACTGGCGATTCATGAGCTTCCCTGGATTGCCCCTTCTTCCAAGCAGATAATCAAACCTAATATGATTTTTACCGTAGAACCGGGAGTCTATTTTGGGGATGGACTCGGTATTAGGCAGGAGGTGATGGTGCTTGCTCATAAATCTGAGGGAGAGGTTTTGGGCTTTGCACCGATAGTTGAGGTAGTGTAAGCGATTATCCTCGGATTAGCATTTTAGAATAATCTCTTTTTTTCGTTATCGCCGCAATCATAATAAG